>JADHRF010000028.1 GCA_016777565.1 Pelagibacteraceae bacterium | reverse complement strand
AAATGGCTACTGCTAGCAATGCAATTTTACTTAATTTACTCATGAAAACCTCCCTCGTTGTGTGTTTTCTACTTAGTTTATATATAAACTGTTTAAGATTTAAATTTTCTTAAACAACTGTGCGGAACTTATAAAAAAATTAGATTTGTTTGAAGCTTTAATTTTGTTAAAAAGTGTTGAATTTATTGACTTTTTTAAAATATATGAGGATAACTAATCTAAAATAGGGGCAAAAACTTCAGTTTAAATTTATTCGAATCAATTAAAATTGAAAGCAGTATAAAACATTAATTGTAAGTAAATTAGAAACTAAATGAATAAAAATAAAAAAATTATTGTAATTGGGTCTGGTTTTGGAGGAATTGCCTCAGCATTACGAATGCGTGCAAAAGGTTATCAGGTAACCTTGTTAGAAAAACATCCAGATCTGGGAGGCCGAGCACGTGTTTTTAAAAAAAATGGCTTCACATATGATGGTGGACCTACAGTTATAACAGCTCCATATTTATTTGAAGAACTATTTTCATTGTTTAATAAAAAGATTTCAAACTATGCGAAAATTGTTCCTCTAGATCTTTGGTACAGGTTTGTTTTTGAAGACAAATCTTCATTTGATTACACGGGAGATGAACAAAGTATGGAAAAAGAAATTAAAAAATTTTCTAAAGATGATGTTCAGGGATATAAAAAACTTGTCAAGTTTACAGAAAAAATATTTGATAAAGGCTTCACGGAACTTTCTGCTAAACCTTTTAATAATATTAAGTTCATGCTTAAACAAATTCCTGCACTACTAAAATTAAAAAGTTATCAGTCTGTCTATAAGCTAGTCTCCAGCTATGTGACTAATGAAAAATTAAAAAGAGTATTTAGCATGCATCCTTTACTAGTTGGTGGAAATCCATTTACAACAACTTCTATTTATACACTTATTTTATTCTTAGAAAAAAAATGGGGAATACACTACTCAATGGGGGGAACTGGTAGTGTGGTAAATGCTTTAGAAAAGTTAATGAGAGAAGAAAATATTGAAATTATTAAAAATGCTGAAGTAACTGAAATATTAAATAACGATAATCAAATTACAGGGGTCAGGATTAATAATGAAAAAGAAATAAATGGAGATTATGTAATTTGCAATTCAGACCCACCCAATGTTTATAAAAATATAATTAAATCTAAGAATAAATATAGTTTTTTGTTTAATCAAAAAGTTAAGAGAATGAATTATTCAATGGGATTATTTGTTTACTATTTTGGTTCAAAGAAGAAATTTAAAGATGTTGCCCATCATACAATTTATTTTGGGAAATCATACAAAGAACATCTTAACAAAATTTTCGACAAAAAAGAATTATCTGATGATATTAGTTATTACTTACATAGACCATCAGCAACTGACCCGAGTATGGCCCCAGAGGGGCATGACGCTTTTTATGTTTTAGTGCCAGTGCCAAATAATTTATCTGGTATTAATTGGTCTAAAGAAGGTGAAAGATTTAAAAATTTGGTGCTAACAAAAATGGACCAAACAACATTGCCAGGAATAAAAGAAAACGTTGTTAGTGATTTTTATCTAACTCCAGATTATTTTGAAAAAGATCTTGCCACGCTTCATGGATCAGGCTTTTCAATTCAACCAAAATTTACTCAATCAGCTTACTTTAGATTTCATAATAAATCAGAAATATTTGATAATCTATACTTTGTGGGTGCGGGAACACATCCTGGTGCAGGAATGCCAGGTGTATTATCTTCTGCTAAAGTATTAGATGAACTATTATAATGAATAAGAATCAAAGCCTAATTTCGAGACATGCCAAATCATTTAGCTGGGCTGGTTTTTTTTTATCTAAAGAAACTTTCAGAAAATGCTCTGTATTATACGACTTCTGCAGAACAATAGATGATATAGCGGATAAAGATGATCCTTTAGATGATAAGATGAATAAATTTCTAAAATTTAAATCAGAATTTAAAAATAAAAGTCTTTCAAATAATATAATAAAAAATATCCATATAATTTTAGAAGAGGAAGGTATTTCACATCAAGTTGTTAATGATCTATTTGATGGTATTGAGTCAGATCTTAAAAGTGAAGTAAATTTAAAAAGAAAAAAAGATTTATTAATTTATTCTTATCAAGTTGCTGGAACAGTAGGACTAATGATGGCAAAAATACTTAAAGTTAAAGACCCACAATCTCTTAGATGTGCTGTAGATTTGGGAGTTGCTATGCAACTAACTAATATCACAAGAGATATAGTTGAAGATAAAAAAAGAAATAGAACCTATATAAAAGCAGATTTTAATTCAATTAGAGAAACTATTTTTTTAGCAGAAATATTTTATCGAAGCTCCTTTCCGGCCATAAAAAATATTCCTATAATTTCAAGATTTGCAATTTTAGTAGCAAGAAGAATATATAAAAGAATAGGGTACGAAATTTTGTCTAAAAAAAATTTAGAAAATTATAATAATGCAGGAAAAATATATGTTTCAGTTTTATTTAAAGTGGTAGAAACTTTTTTATCTGTTTTTGACTTTATTAAGCTATTTTTTATTAATTCAAACGAACAAGAAATACAAAATGAACATATAATGCTACATAAAGAAATTAATTTAAATGAACGAATTTGATTATGTAATTATTGGTGGAGGATGTGCAGGTTTATCTTTGGCTTATGAATTAGATATTAATAATAAACTAGATGATAAAACCCTAGCTATTATTGAGCCTAGAGCTGAATATAAAAGAGATAAGACGTGGTCTTTTTGGAAGGTTATTAATCATAACTTTGATGATTGCGTAATGAGAAGTTGGAATAACTTTTCAATAAATTCTCCTTCAGGATCACACGAACTTACTACTGAAAATTTTCCTTATCAAAGTGTTAATAGTGATCTTTTTTATAAAAAAATTAATACTAGATTGTCGAAAAATAAAAATATTAAATTTTTTAAAAGTATAAGTGAAATAAATACAAATAATTCTTTTATTTTTAATAGCGTGCCAGAGCAAAATATGGATAAATCCAAATTTTGGCAACACTTTCAGGGTATAGAGATTGAAGTTGAAAAAGATATTTTTGACGATGAAATTATTAATTTAATGGATTTTAACTGTGAACAAAAAGATAATGTTCATTTTTTTTATACATTACCATTCACTAAGAATAAGGCTCTTATTGAAACCACTTGGTTATCTAAATTTGATAATGAGTCGTTAAAAGATTATGACTCTCAAATAGATGAATACATAAAAAAAACTTTAGGTATTCAAAAATATAAAATTACTTTTAAAGAAAAAGGAGCAATTCCTCTTTTTCATCCAAATTCAACTAAAAAAATAAACAAAATAAATATTGGTTCAGCTGGATGTATGACTAGGTTAAGCACAGGTTACACTTTTTTAAATATTCAAGAACACAGCAAATATATAAGAGAAAATATTGACAATATTGTGAATGCAAAAATTTACAATATTGGAAAAAAATATGAATTTCTTGATGCAATTTTTTTAAGAGTACTAAAAGAATATCCAGAAAAAATGCCAGATATATTTCTAAGAATGTTTGAAAGTAAAGCTAATACTATTGTAAAATTTTTATCTAACAAAAGTAATTTTTTAGAAGATTTATTAATAATATTAAAAATGCCTAAATTAGTTTTTTTAAAAGCTATTTTCAAGAATGACTAATTATAATCAGATAAATAAAAATCATACAATTTTTTTATTTTTATTGAGTATTTTTTTTTTAATTTTAAGTATAGATATTCAAATAAGTGGTTTGACAGCAATATGTTTTTTTTTAATTGCTACAGTAGGTGTGTCTCATGGATCTTTGGATGATATTAAAGGTGCCAAATTATTAAGAATATTCAAAATTAAAAAGAAATCATTGTTTTATTTAATTTATATTTTTATTTCTTTGATAATTGTATGCGCTTGGTTGTTATTTCCATTTTTTACATTAACTATATTTTTAATTACTGCTTCCCATCATTTTGGCAAAGAAGACTCTGTATTTGGAAAAATTAAAAGATTTAAGCTACGTGATTTTTTTTTATTTTTAAAAGGATCTTTGGTTATTTCAGCTCCCTTTTATTTTCATACTTATGAAACAATGCAAATATTTAAAATTTTAGATGTTAAATTTAATCAATATAATACTGATCTGATAGTTATCTTGATATTTTTAAGTTTGATTAGTAATTTTTTTGTAAATAAAAATATTTTTTTATCTTTATTAGATTCTTTAACAATAATAATTCTAAATATAAATTTTGAACCTTTGTTGGCTTTTACAATTTACTTTTGTTTTTTACATTCTATTAGACACTCACTATCTTTAATTAAAGAAATGAATAATAAAAATATAAAAAAAGGCTTAATAATATTTCTAAAAAAAGCTCTGCCTCTTACTGTGGTTACTGCTCTTGGCTTTTTAATCGCTGTATTTTTACTTAATGAATATTACTTACTAAACTCTGCTATAATTAAGGTTATATTTATTGGTTTGGCGTCTTTGACCTTTCCACATATATTGCTTGAATATCTACTAGAAAAAAATGAAAAACGAACTTAAAATTTTATTAGCTTCTCCTCGAGGGTTTTGTGCGGGCGTCGATAGAGCTATTGAAATAGTAAACAAAGCTCTAAATAAACATGGCAAACCTGTCTACGTCAGACACGAAATAGTGCACAACAAACAAGTTGTTGAGGATTTAAAAAAAAGAGGAGCAATATTTGTAGAGGAGATTTCTGATATTAAAGATAAAACAAGACCTGTTATTTTTTCCGCTCATGGAGTGCCAAAAAAAGTTCCCGAAGAAGCGAAATTAAAAAACCTCTACTATATAGATGCTACCTGCCCTCTAGTCTCCAAAGTTCACAGGGAGTCGGAACAATTATTCAAGAATGGATTTGATATCATCTTAATAGGTCATAAAAATCATCCAGAGGTAATAGGAACAATGGGTCAATTACCTAGGGGAAGTGTTAAACTGGTTGAAACAATAAATGATGTGGAATCTTTAGATCTAAAAAATTTTAAAAAACCTTTGGCGTATATCACTCAAACAACTTTATCTGTTGATGATACCGCAGACATAATAAATTTTTTAAAGAATAAATTTCCAAACATTAAAGGACCGATAAAAGAAGATATTTGTTATGCAACAACCAATAGACAAAGTGCAGTTAAAAAAATAGCTTCTGACTGTGAAATGATTTTCATTATTGGAAGTAGAAACTCTTCTAATTCAGCTAGGCTAGTTGAGGTAGCTAAAAAAGCAGGATGCATAAATTCTGAGTTAATACATTCAGATAGAAAGCTGCCTATAGAGCAAATAAAAAAGTGTAAAAAAATAGGAATTTCATCTGGAGCTTCTGCACCAGAGCAATTAGTTCAAAATTTAATAAATGAAATTAAAGAAAATTGTAATGTTTCAATTGAAGAAATTATTGTAGCTGAAGAAAAGGTAGTTTTTAAGATTCCTAAAGATTTAAATTAAAATGGCTGTATATACAAAACTTAACAAAGAAAATATTGAAGAAATTCTATCTAATTATTCTATTGGGCATCTAAAAGAATTTAAGGGAATTGAAGAAGGTATTGAAAATTCAAATTATTTTTTGCTCGTTGATAATAAAAAATATATTCTTACAATTTATGAAAAAAGAGTGAAGGAAAGAGACTTGCCCTTTTTTTCACAACTAATGAGCAATCTAAATAAAGCTGGGTTTAAATGCCCAGTTCCTATTGAGAGCAATGATGAGAAAACAATTATAAATTATAAAAATAAAAACTTAATGATTGTTAGTTTCCTCGAAGGAAAAGCTAAAAATATTCTAAGTCCAAATGACTGCAAAACTGTTGGGCGAGAAGTTGCTAAGATGCATGAGATAACTAAAAATTTCAAAATACACAGAGATAACAATTTATCAATTAATTCGTGGAGAAAAATATTTGATCAAGTTAAAGACAAATGTGTAAAAATCCATAAAGACTTACCTTTGTTGATAGAGACAAATCTCAAAGATGTTGAAAAAAATTGGCCTAAAGATTTACCTAAAGGAATAATACATGCTGACTTATTTAGCGATAATATATTTTTTAAAGATAATAAGTTTAGCGGAATTATAGATTTTTATTTTTCTTGTAATGATTTTTACACTTTAGAAATAGCAATTTGTTTTAATGCACTTTGTTTTGATGGCCCAAAGAATAATTTGAGTTTTAATGTAACGAAGGCTATTAATTTTATGAATGGTTACAGTCAGGTTAGAAAAATAACTAATGATGAAAAAAAATATATAAAAGTACTATCTCAGGGATCTGCTTTAAGATTTTTATTAACCAGGGTTTTTGACTCTCTTAACACCGTAGAAGGAGCAATTGTAAAAGTTAAAGATCCTATGGAATACTTAGTTAGGCTTGAGTTTCACAAAAATTCTAAAAATTTTGAAGATTATTTTTTTTGATGAAATATATTATTTACACAGATGGAGCTTGTTCTGGAAATCCAGGCCCAGGGGGTTGGGGGGCTATAATTATAGATGAAAAAAAAAATCAAATTAATTTATCTGGTAAAAAAAAATTGACTACTAATAATAGAATGGAGCTCACAGCACCAATTATGGCGCTTAAGAAAATAAAAAAAAATTCTGAGGTAATTATTTATACTGACTCAATTTATCTTAAAAATGGAATTACAATTTGGATTAAAAATTGGAAAAATAATGGCTGGAAAAGTGCAAATAAAAAACCAGTCAAAAATAAAGATTTATGGATTGCTTTAAATAATTTAACAGAAAAAAAATCAATTGTTTGGAAGTGGGTTAAGGCTCATGCCGGCAATAGACTGAATGAGCTGGCTGATAAATTAGCTACTGAAGCTATTATTAATTAAATTTCTTTTAAAAAATTTTCAGCAGCAGATACTTCACATGTACCTGTGTCAGACTCTTCCTTAATCTTAGTTGCTACACCATTTTCTATCAACATAGTGTATCTTGATGATCTCATTCCCAATCCTCTTTCTGTCCTATCTATTTCTGCGCCAATAGATTTTGTAAAATTACAATAAGGATCGGCTATCATAAGAATTTTATCACCAACATTGTGGGTCTCTCCCCAAGCTTTCATTACATTTGGATCATTTACAGAAAGACAAACAATTTTAGATATTCCTTTTTTTTTTGCTTCATCAAAATTTTTTACATAACCGGGAAGATGTCTTACTGAACAAACTTTCGTAAAAGCTCCAGGAACTCCAAACATGATTACCTTTTGATCTTTAAAAAGAGAATTGGACTCAATTTTTTTTACAATACCATCTTTCTCTAAATAAAAGAGCTCTGCTGATGGCAATTTATCACCTTCTTTAATTTTCATAATGCTTTTCTAGAATATATTTTTTAATAATATTTGTATTGTTACTTAGTACATTGTATTTTTCTTTTCTAGCCATTAATTTTGATAACTGTGAAGGTTTTTTTATTTTTTTTCCTGTGGCTTTAATCATAGTTTCTAAAAATTTATAAGGATGCGCGGTTCCTAAGATGATGCAAGGGTATTTAGTTTTTATCTTATTAGCGGCATGAAAACCTGTTGCTGTATGAGGGTCAACAAAAAAATTATTTTTTTTATAGATCTTTTTAATAGTTTTTTTTGTTTCTTTGTTTGTAACTTTGAATGCTGCAAAATCTTTTTGAATTATTTTTTTTTGATTTTTATTTAATTTAAAGTAGCCCTTTATCTCTAAATTGTGCATTAGTTTTTTAACTTCAGAGTCGTTCGATTTTAAGACATAAAATAATAATCTTTCAAAGTTACTCGAAATCTGTATGTCCATACTAGGAGATAAAGATGTTTTGACTTTTGTTGGTTTGTAAATTCCTTTATTAATAACTCTTTGTAGAATGTCATTTTCATTTGTAGCAACAATTAGTTTTTCTATAGGTAGTCCCATTTTTTTTGCCATGTAACCAGCATAAATGTCGCCAAAATTTCCAGTCGGTACAGAAAAATTAATCTTTTTATGTTTCATTCTTAAGAATGAATAAAAATAATAAACTATTTGAAATATTATTCTTGCCCAATTAATTGAATTTACTCCAGACATATTAATTGTTTGTCTAAATAAATTATCAGCAAACATTTGTTTTACTATTTTTTGACAGTCATCAAATGATCCATTGATGGCTATATTGTAAATATTTTTTCCACCAATTGTTGTCATGATTTTTCTTTGGATCTTTGAAATTTTATTATATGGATGAAGAATAAATAAATTAATATTTTTTCTATCGCTTAATGCTGAAATAGCAGCGGCACCTGTATCACCTGAAGTAGCTACAACAATATTAGTAATCTCGTTATTATCTTTATTGAATTCTTCATAGATATTTCCAATACACTGCATGGCTATATCTTTAAAAGCTAATGTAGGCCCATGGTAGAGTTCCAAAAGAATATCTTTGTTGATGCTGACTAAATTAACTACATTCTTTTTCTTAAATTTTTTATAGGACTTTCTGATTAAAATTTTAAGTTCTTTTTTGTTAAATGTGGGTTCACAGAAACTTGCAATTACAGCTACTGCTAAATCAATATAGTTTAATTTTTCCAGCTGCTTTAGATCTTTTGCACTAAATTTATTAATTTTTTTGGGTAAAAATAATCCTCCATCAGGTGCTAAGCTTCTTTGAAATATTTGTTTAAAATCAAAATCTAATTTTTTGTTTCTAGTACTAAAGTATTTCATTTTTTTTTCTAAAATATAAAAAATACGCAAATATTGATATCGATATTGAATACCATGTTAAAGCGTATTTGAGGTGATTGTTTGGCAAATTTATTGTTATTTCTTTAGGTTTTGGGGTGACAGCATTCTCGTCTTCTAAATAAAGGATATGTTCGTTAAATGTTTTTCCTGTAAATTTTTTTACGTCTATAGAATTTATAGAGAACCAAATGTTGTTTTCAATTTCGTTGTCTGGTTTAAATATGTTCTTCTTAACATTCTTAAGTAATAATCCTTGAATTTTTGTAGTTGTTGTCTTGTTAATTCTGTTTTCATTTTTTTGGACAGTTTCGATCCAGCCTCTGTTTACTAATATATTTTCTAATCTTTTTGTCTGAAAAGGTGTTATAACATCGTAACCCGGCTTTCCTTTTTCGTTGAGACTGTAAAGATAAATTTGTTTTTCAAAATCGTACTCTCCATTAACAGATATTCTCTGATAATTTGTTTGAATTTTACTGGAGTAATCTATTGCAGGAGATTTGAGACCTTCACTTATTTGATTAATTAGATTAGTTTTCCATTGCAATCTTACTAACTGCCAAGTTCCAAGTGCACAAAATAATGTAATGACCAAAAAAACAAAAAGATTAAATAGTAATTTATATTTCAATTAGTTTTTAACTTCCCCAGATATAAATGGCTGCAAAGAGAAATAGCCAGACTACATCAACAAAATGCCAGTACCATGCTGCTGCTTCAAAACCAAAGTGATGCTCAGCTTTGAAATGACCTCTTGTTACTCTAAATAGGCATACAGCTAAAAAAATGGTTCCTATGATAACGTGGAATCCATGAAAGCCTGTAGCCATATAAAAAGTTGAGCCATATATGTTACCTGAAATTGTGAATGTTGCATGATGATATTCGTATGCCTGAAAGCATGAAAATACAAAGCCTAAAAGTACAGTCAAAATTAATCCGTGTAATAAACCTTTTCTATCATTTTCTTCTATAAGAGAGTGATGTGCCCAAGTCACTGTTGTTCCTGACAGTAAAAGTATTAGAGTATTTATAAGAGGGATATCCCATGGGTCAAAGGTCTTAATGTCAGCAGGTGGCCACGCGCTTCCGATTTGTTCTGTTGGAAAAAGACTTGCGTTAAAAAAAGCCCAAAACCAAGCTACAAAAAACATGACTTCGGACGCAATGAACAATGTCATCCCATATCGATGACTTATTTGAACAACTTCAGTATGATGACCTTGGTGTTCAGCTTCAATCACAACTTCTCTAAACCACATAAACGCACCATAAAATAATAGCGCAGTTCCAATAAGCAAAAGCCATAATGCTTTAGTGTGGAAATAATAAACCGCTCCAAAGGCCAGAACTAAAGATGCAAAAGATGCGAAAATAGGCCAAGGGCTTGGGTCAACTAAGTGAAAGTCATGTTTTTTTTCGTTTGAAGACATAGAATTTTTATTTTTTATAATATTCAGCTGAGAAAAAAGTATACGATAATGTCACATCTGAAATATCTTTTGTTTTATTATCATCAACTACTTTAGGGTCCAAGAAAAAGCTTAAGATGAACTCTTTTTTTTCCCCAGATTTAAGTGGTTGCTTCTCAAAACAAAAACATCCAATTTTACTGAGATATATACCAAAAGATGATGGGGAAGCGTTATATGAAGCCACTCCAGAGCTCTCAGATTGACTTAAATTTTGTACATAAAACTTTACATTATGGACCTCACCAGGTTTTAATTCTAAAGTATTTTTCTCTGGAAAAAAATCCCATTCGAGTTGATTTCCGACATTAGTATCAAAACGAAGTTTGTATACTTGATCAACGACTATTTTAGGCACCTCTTTATTTTTTGCAACCTGTGTAGTTCCTGCAAAACCAGTAACCCTACAGAATAATTCGTACAATGGAACTGCGGCGAAGGATAAACCCAGCATTAAAAAAAAAATCGAGATTAAAACGATCGGAGTTAATCTTTTTTTATTTAAAGTCATTAGAGTTCTCTGTTGTAAATTCCAATGTTATAGAAAGTGGTTAGGAATAAAATAATCATAAAAACAATTAAAGCTATTGCAGTTATTGTGTTTTTCTTTTTTTTGTTCATAAGTTAATACTGAATTATGTTATCTGCTAGAATTAAAACAAATATAAAAAATAGATAAAATATAGAATAAATAAATATTTTTCTTGCTATTATATTTGAATTTTTGTTATTTTTTTCTTTAAATAGAGTAGCACACAAATAAACATAATAAGATGTCATTAGCGATGACAACGTTAAATAAAATAAACCACCAAAATTAAAAAAATATGGCAGAGCTACAACAGGAGCCATCAATAGTGAATAAATTAAAATATTTAACTTAGTTGTTTGAATGCCTGAAGTGATAGGAAGCATTGGAATTTTTGCTTTTTTGTAATCACTTGATTTATATAAACTCAATGCCCAAAAATGAGATGGAGTCCAAATGAATATAATTAAAAATAATATTATAGACTCTGCGGAGATGCTGTTTGTGGCTATAGCCCATCCAATCATTGGGGGTAAAGCGCCAGCTGCTCCACCTATCACAATATTTTGGGGTGTTCTTCTTTTAAGCCAGATAGTATAAATAAAAAAATAAAAACCTATAGTGACGGCAAGTAATATTGATGAAACTAAATTAGCTGTAAAATATAGTAAAGAAATTGAAATAATAGAAAGAATAATTCCAAACCACAGTGCCTGATTTTTTTGTACTCTGCCTGTTGGAATAGGTCTCAAACATGTTCTTGTCATTAAGGCGTCAAGATCAGACTCGTACCACATGTTCAAAGCTCCAGCTGCACCTGCGCCGAGAGCTACGGCAAATAATGAAATTATTGAAACTGTAAACGAAACTTTTTCAGGTGCTATTAATAAACCAACCATGCTTGTAAATAAAACAAGAGACATAACTCTTGGTTTCATTAAATTAAAAAATGAGCTTAAGCTAAAGTTAGCGTTAGCTTTAAAGTTCTTTGATTTAACAGTAGAGTGAATCAATTTATTTTACTTTAGGTAGCTCTTCAAACGTATGGAACGGAGGTGGTGATGCAACTGTCCATTCTAAAGTTGTAGCTCCTTCTCCCCAAGGATTTTGTTGTGCTTTTCGCTTCTTCATAAAAGCATAAAGCAAGTTGATTAAAAAAACTGCCAAACCGACTGTAGCAATATATGAACCAATAGAAGATATATAATTCCAACCAGCAAAAGCATCTGGATAATCTGCATATCTTCTCGGCATTCCAGCTAAACCTAAAAAATGTTGGGGGAAGAAAATTAAATTAACCCCAATAAAAGTTAGCCAAAAATGTAATTTTCCTAAAAATTCTGAGTATTCATAACCACTCATTTTACTGAACCAATAATAAAATCCTGCGAAAATTGCAAAAACGGCACCTAAGGAAAGTACGTAATGAAAGTGAGCTACTACATAATAAGTGTCATGCAAGGCTGTATCGACACCTGCGTTTGCTAAGACTACCCCTGTAACACCGCCCAAGGTAAATAAAAAAATAAACCCTATTGCCCATAACATTGGAGTTTTAAAACTAATAGAACCACCCCACATTGTAGCTATCCATGAAAAAACTTTGATACCTGTTGGAACAGCAATAATCATAGTTGCGGCTAAGAAATAAGCTTTAGTATCCGTGTCTAATCCAACAGTGTACATATGATGTGCCCAAACTACAAAACCAACTACTCCAATCGCAACCATTGCATATGCCATACCTAAATAACCAAAAATCGGTTTTTTGGAAAAAGTAGAAATAATATGGCTTATCATTCCAAAGCCTGGAAGAATTAAAATATAAACTTCTGGATGGCCAAAAAACCAAAATAAATGTTGGAACAATACTGGGTCACCGCCAGTTTGTGCTTCAAAAAAAGATGTTCCAAAATTTCTATCTGTTAACAGCATTGTAATTGCTCCTGCTAAAACTGGTAAAGATAATAAAAGTAAAAATGCAGTAACTAAGATTGACCAAGCAAATAATGGCATTTTATGTAATGTCATTCCGGGAGTTCTCATATTCAAAATTGTAGTGATAAAATTAATTGCTCCTAAAATTGATGAGGCTCCTGCTATGTGTAAACTTAAAATTGCCAAATCCATCGCAGGACCCGGCTGTCCTGTTTTAGACGATAAAGGTGGATAAATAGTCCATCCGCCACCTACTCCCATACCTCCTGGAGGTCCCGGTACAAAAATAGAAGCTAATAAAAGTATGAACGCTGCAGGCAGCAACCAAAAAGAAATATTGTTCATTCTTGGAAACGCCATGTCTGGAGCACCAATCATAATTGGAACAAACCAATTACCAAAGCCACCTATCATTGCAGGCATAACCATAAAGAAAATCATGATCAATCCATGGCCAGTAACTAAAACATTATATAGGTGATAGTTTCCCCCAAGTATCCCATCACCGGGGTGCATAAGTTCCATTCTCATTACGACTGAAAAAGCTGAACCAATAACTCCAGCTACAATCGCAAATATTAGATACATAGTTCCAATGTCTTTGTGGTTTGTAGAGTAAGCCCATCTTTTCCAACCTGTTGGATTATGGCTATGGCTATCTGCTGTTTGACTATACATATTTATTTAAATTCTTTTTTAGCTACTTTAATGTTTGTTTTTGCATCTTCCAAAGCAAAATTTTGCTTGGCTTCTTCTAACCATTTAGCATACTCTTCATCTGTTACAACATTAACTGTGATCGGCATGAAAGCATGCTTAATCCCACACAGCTCTGAGCATTGACCGTAAAAAGTTCCTGTTCTATCCGCTTTAAACCAAGTTTCATTTATTCTTCCAGGAACAGCATCCCTCTTAACGCCAAATGATGGGAGAGCCCATGCGTGTAAAACATCATTTGCAGTTATCATCACTTTTATAACTTTATTAACTGGAACATAAACTTCGTTATCAACTGTAAGTAATCTTGGTTGATTGTCTTTAAGATCTTTGTCTTCGACCATATAAGAGTCAAAACCAATTTTTTCATCTGGATACTCGTACCCCCAGTACCATTGGTATCCTATGGCTTTAATAGTTACATCTGCTGGAGGAATAGTGTCTTGTTTATATAATAGTTTAAAAGATGGAACTGCTAAAACAATTAAGATCAAACACGGGATAAGCGTCCATAAAACTTCTACTGTTGTATTGTGACTTGTTGTTGAAGCAATTTTATTTTTTGAAGCTCTAAATTTTATACAAACATATAAAATTAGAAATAAAACAAAAGCTGTAATGGCTGTTATGACTGGTAGTAACATATAATCATGAAACCAGACTATACTTTCCATGCCTTGTGAGGCTGGATCTTGAAATCCTAATTGCCATTCTTTGGGTTGTTCAGCAAGTAAAGAGCCTGAGAATAAGAATAGAAGACTTATGATTTTTAAAATATATGTCATTGGACTTTATATATACCTCTTAAAATATTTAACAATTTCATTTAATGCGACAATTAATGATTGTTATTGATAAAATTCACTAAGGAAATTGCACTAATTACAGCGGTATCTGTGCGTAAAATATTTTTTGAGAGACTGAAGGGAATAACATTGCTTTTTTTTAAAATAAGCTCTCTCTCCGAGGGCGAAAAATCACCTTCTGGTCCTATTAAAATGCTAATATTTTTAATCCCCTCTATATCTTTTAAACTAGGTGTATGTTTAGAATTTATGTCAGCAAAAAATAATTTTGTTTCTTTTGAAATGCTATTAATAAAATCTTTCAAATCAATCATCTGGCTTATTTTAGGTGGATTTAATTGATTAGATTGTTCTGTTGCCTCGATAGTAATTTTATTGGCTCTCTCAAGATTTAAATCTTTTACCTCAGTCCTCTCAGAAATAATTGGAATAATCCTGCTCACACCAAGCTCAGTTGCTTTTTGTAATATTATTTCCATAGGATTTTTTTTAACTAAACATATTGCTAATTCAATATTTGATGCTGGAAAAGATTCTTTAATTTTATTTAAAAATTTAATTTCCACTCTGTCTCTATCCAAAAAAACTATTTCACTTAACCATTCCCCTTCTTTATTAAAAAAATTTATCTTAGATCCTCTTTTCAGTCTCATTACATTGACAATATAATGAGTGTGCTCTTTGGATAGTAAGCTTGTAGAATTTTCAGTTATATTTTCTGGATAGTAGAGTCTTACAGTGCTCATGTTTTGTTAAGTGATGCTAATTTGCGTTGTTGCTATATTGATAACAAAGCACTAATTATAAAGCAATTAAGTTGAATTAATAAAAATTAATTTAAAGGGGTAATAATGAAAAAAGGAATAAGAGCAGGAGAAACTCCAATAGGTATTGATGTAATAGAAGGTAA
>JADHRF010000027.1 GCA_016777565.1 Pelagibacteraceae bacterium | reverse complement strand
ATTGCGGAAGATACAGTTAAGATAGGTGCTAAAGTTTTGTGGTTACAACTTGGTATACGAAATGAAGATGCCAAAAAAATTGTTGAGTCAAAAAATATTAAATATGTAGAAAATAAATGTACAAAAATGGAATATCAGACTCATTTTTTAAAAAAGAGACAAGCTTTTCCAGTTTTAACTAATTAAATGAATATAATTAATTTTACACCAATCTCAGCTCTACTGGGTGGAATTATAATTGGTTTTGCAGTTCTATTGTTTTTTCTTTTTAATGGAAGATTAATTGGAATAAGTGGAATAGCTAGTAATTTTATTACTCAACAAGATAAAAGATTTGACAATTTTTTATTTTTAATTGGCTTAGTTTTAGGACCCTTCGTCTATAAAATTTTATCAAATAAAGAAATTGAAATAGTAATATCAAATTCATTTGTATTATTAATTATTGCAGGATTGCTAGTTGGATTTGGAACTCGAATAAGTGGAGGATGCACAAGTGGTCATGGAATAAGTGGTATTAGTAGATTTTCATTAAGATCAATAATAGCAACAATTACTTTTATTTTAGTTGGAGTAATTACTGTTTTAATTAAAAATTATTTATGAATAAAATAATTTCTTTACTGTCCGGTATAGTTTTTGGAATAGGTTTGGTTATTTCAGAAATGATTAACCCTCAAAAAGTATTAGGATTTTTAGACATTTTTGGAAATTGGGATCCATCTTTAGCTTTTGTAATGATTGGAGCTTTAATAATTTCTACACCAGCATTTCATCTGATTAGTAGAAGAAATAAACCTTTGTTAGAAGAAAAATTTAATTATTCTAATAATAAAAGTGTCGATCAAAGATTGATTTATGGATCAATATTATTTGGAGCAGGTTGGGGACTTGGAGGCTTGTGCCCAGGACCAGCTATTTCATCATTAGCTTTATTAAACTGGCAATCAATACCATTTGTAACTTCGATGTTTATTGGATTTTATTTAGTTAAGTTATTTGACTCAATAACCCAAGCTCGATGATAAAAATCATCTACATTTTTTTGAATTAAAGCTTTAGCTACAGCTTCAGCTTCTTCTTTTTTTTTAAATGGACCGTATTCTTTTTTTGTTTTGTTATCGATTGTTTTCATTTCGTTTGGGTTTTTGTGAGAACCTTCGATTACAGAATAATTGATCATGATGGTTATTTAATAATTATTTAATAGTTTTAAATGTGGCATTTTAGTATATCTAAATGAGATGAGTAAAATTTTTTTAATATATGGTCATTATAATGATAAATCATTTAATGCTGCCATTCGAGATACTTTTATCAAAACAGCTGAAGAAAAAGGTCATACTGTTGATGCTATAGATCTTTACAAAGAAAAATTTGATCCAGTCTTTGCTGGTGAGGAGCCTGATCAAACAGTTTTAGACCATAGGAAAAGAATAGAGTCCAGCGACACTATTGTTTTGATAGCACCTATTTGGAATTTTAGAATGCCTGCAATAGTAGAAGGATGGATAGATAAAGTTTTAGCTCCACCTTGGGCATTTAGATTTAAACAACTGTGGGGAAATTATGGATATCCAATTGGAAATCTTAGAGATAAAAAAGCAATCATTTTTTGTACTTACGGTTCACCAAGATTAGCGATTACTACTTTTTTTTTAAATTTACCAATAAGAAGATTAAAAAGAGGAGTTTTTCATATGTGCGGCATTTATAATATCATTTACAGAAGATATTTTGCTGTACCATTTGTTAGTGAAAAAAAAAGACACGAATTTCTCAATGACGTTAAAAAAACTGCACTTAACGTTTAGTGTATTAATTTTTTTTCTTCTTAATATTTCAAATTTAAAAGCAGATTTACTAATTCCAAATAACGCTATTTTACCTGCTGAAGTAGTAAAAATACAGTTAGTAGGTCTCATGAACAATGATAAAGAATTTGAAGACAGTGGAATTGAACAAACTTGGAATTTTGCTCATCCCAATAACAAAAAAAACACTGGTCCCTTGTCGAATTTTAAAATGATGATCAAGGGCAATTCTTATCAAATGCTTTTAAATCATCTAAGTCATGTAATTACTGAGGTTGGAAGTGGTGACAAATGGGCTCAATTCGAGGTAGTGATTTTAGATAAGAATAAGATTTATCATAAATTTAGTTGGCAGGTTGAAAAGTATACAGTGGATGGGCCTTTGAAAGGTTGTTGGTTGACCACAATAGTTTCAAGTCCAGTCTCTTTAGGGAGTTCAATTTGATATCCACAGATACAATTTTGTTTCGTTATGAATAAAAATTTAGTAGGAATCTGCTAATGAAATCTAAAGCAAAAGTTGTTGTTGTTGGTGGTGGAGTAGTAGGTGTTAGTGCCCTATATCATTTAGCAAAAAAAGGTTGGTCAGATGTTGTTTTAGTTGAGAGAAAAGAATTAACTTCAGGCTCAACTTGGCATGCTGCAGGATTGCTACCTCTTTTCAATATGAGTTACTCAGTTGGACAACTTCACAAATATGCAGTTGATCTTTATAAAAAACTAGAAGAAGAAACAGGTAAAAATGTTGGCTTTAGTGTTGTTTCTAATATTCGTTTAGCGAGTACTAAAGATAGAATGGATGAGTATCATCAATATGCTGGTGTTGCTAAAACGATTGGGGTCGATGTAAAATTTTTAACGCCTCAACAAGTAAAAGAAATTTGGCCTTTGTGTCATACAGATGATTTAGTTGGAGCTATTCAACATCCCGAAGATGGATATATCCAACCGGCAGACTTAACCCAAGCGCTTGCAACAGGTGCAAGAAATATGGGTGCAGAGATTTATAGAAACACAACCGTTATTTCAATGAAACAAACCAAAGATGGATGGATTGTTGAAACTGATAAAGGATCTATTGAATGTGAACATATAATTTCTTGTTCAGGAAACTTTGCAAGACAAACTGGAGAAATGGTTGGATTAGATATTCCAGTTATACCTGTTGAGCATCAATACATTGTTACAGAACCACATCCAGAGATTCAAAAAAGAAAAAAAGAAGGTCTTCCAGAGATGGGAGTATTGAGAGATAGTGATAGCAGATGGTACATGAGAGAAGAAGCTGGTGGATTAATTTTAGGTCCTTATGAAGATGGAGCACCTGCTTGTTATGTTGAAGGCCCATCAAAAGACTCAGAGTATGAATTATTTCAAGAGGATTTAGATAGACTTGCACCACATATTGAAGGTGCAATTCATCGTGTTCCAGCTTTTGGAGAAGTTGGTGTAAAAAAAGTTTATAATGGAGCAATTTGTTATACACCAGATGGTAATCCAATTGTTGGTCCTGCTTGGGGATTAAAAAATTTTTGGATTAATGAAGGACATAGTTTTGGAATAACTGCTGCAGGCGGAGCAGGTTGGCAGCTAGCTGAATGGATTGTAGATGGAGAACCAACTATAGATATGCTTGGTGTTGAACCAAGACGTTATGGAAACTATGCAACAAAATCATATTTAAAAGCAAAGAACGAGGAAGCTTACAGCCATGTTTTTATTGTTCATTATCCTGATGAAGAAAGACCAGCCGCAAGACCTCTTAGAACTGCACCTTGTTATGAAAGAATGAAAAATTTAGGAGCAGTATTTGGACAAAAATTTGGATGGGAACGACCTAATTTTTTTGCAACTGATGGCATGGAGCAAAAAGATGATTGGTCTTTTAGAAGGTCAAAATGGTTTGATGCCATTAAAAAAGAGTGTGAAAATGTTAAAAAGAATGTTGGTCTTTTAGATATGACTGCATTTGCAAAATGTAGAATAAAAGGACCAAAAGCGGAAGAATTTTTAGACTATCTAGTTGCAAACAAACTACCTAAAAAAATTGGTAGAATTAATCTATGTCATGCGCTGAATACTAAAGGTGGTGTTCACTCCGAATTTACAATAATGAAAGAGGCAGAAAACTGTTATTATTTAGTTTCTGCAGGAGCAAATTTAAGATTAGATCATGATTGGATACAAAAGTGGATGCCAACAGATGGCTCAGTAATATTTGAAGATCTTACAAATAGCACAGGGGTACTTGTTGTTGCTGGTCCAAAAGCTAGAGAATTAATGCAAAAAGTCTCAACTGATGATTTTTCTAATGAAAACTTTAAATGGTTAACTGCTAAAAATGTAAATGTTGGATACGCTCCAGTAAATGCAATGAGAGTAAATTTTGTTGGTGAGCTTGGTTGGGAATTGCATCACCCAATTGAATACCAAAACCATATTTTTGATAAGTTGATGGAAGCTGGAAAGGATTTAGGTTTAAAACCATTTGGAATTAGAGCTATGAATAGTCTAAGAGTTGAAAAATCTTATAAACTTGTTGGAACAGAGTTGTCTATTGAATATTCTCCATATGAGTCTGGTCTTGATAGATTTATTCACCCAAACAAAGGTAATTTTATTGGTCTAGAGGCATTAAATAAATGGAGAGAAAAAGGATTTGATAATAAACTAGTTACTTTAGAAATTCACAATACATCTGATGCTGATGTTTTAGGCAACAACCCAATATATAAAGACAACAAGGTTGTCGGAAGAGCAACTGGAGGAGAGTTTGGTTTTAGATTAAATAAATCTATCGCACTTGCAATGGTTAAACCTGAATTAGCAAATGTTGGAGAAAAACTTAAGGTTGACATTTTAGGAAAAATACACGAAGCAACCATTTTGGATGAAAGTCCTTATGATACAGAAAATAAATTATTAAGAGCTTAATGAAAATTTTAGTCGCAGTTAAAAGAGTTATTGATTACAACGTTCAAGTAAGAGTTAAAGAAGATGGCACAGGTGTAGTCACGGACAATGTTAAGATGTCAACTAATCCCCCTGATGACAATGCTATAGAGGAAGCAGTAAAAATTAAGGAAGCTGGTAAAGCTACAGAAGTAGTTGCAGTTAGTGTAGGAGAAGAAAAAGCTCAAGAAACTGTTCGTAAAGCTTTAGCAGTAGGAGCAGATAGAGGTATTCTTGTAAAAGCTGATGGAGTTTTAGAACCTTTGGCTGTTTCAAAACTACTACAAAAAATTGTAGAAAAAGAAAAACCTGATTTAGTTTTCATGGGAAAACAAGCGATTGATGATGATTGTAATCAAACAGGTCAGATGTTAAGTGCATTGCTTAATTGGCCACAAGCAACATTTGCATCTAAGATTGAAATTAAAGATAAAAAATTAGAAGTTACTAGAGAAATAGACGAAGGATTGGAAACTATAGAAATAAATGTACCTGCAATAGTTACCTGTGATTTAAGATTAAATGAACCAAGATATGCTTCATTACCTAATATTATGAAAGCTAAAAAGAAACCTATTGAACAATTAAATGCGTCAGATTTAGAAGTGGATACCTCTCCAAGAATAGAACAAATTAAAGTTGAAGAGCCACCTAAAAGAAAAGCGGGTATCAAAGTTTCAAGTGTGGCTGAATTAGTTCAAAAATTAAAAAATGAGGCAAAGGTAATTTAATGTCAGTATTATTAATAGCAGAACACAATAATAAAGAAGTAAGACCTTTTACACTGAATGCAGTAACTGCTGCATCTCAAATAGATACTGATGTTCACGCGGTAGTTATTGGTCAAAGTTGTGATGCAGCCTCAAAAGCTTTATCTGAATTACCTTTAGTTAAAAAAGTTATTCAAGTTGAGGCAGCTCATTATGAAAATTTTATTGCTGAAAATTTTGCACCAGTAATTGTTAAATTAGCTAGCAATTACACACATATTATTTGTTCAGCAAATACATTTGGAAAAAATTTAATGCCAAGAATAGCAGCTGCTTTAGACACATCGCAAATTAGCGATATTACTAAAGTTGTTTCTACAGACACTTTTTTAAGACCAATTTATGCTGGAAATGCTTTTGCAACTGTTAAAAGTAAAGACCCAAAAAAATGCATTACCATAAGACCTACTTCTTTTGAACCTTGTGAAAGTTCAGGTGGTTCAGCTCTAATTGAAAAAGTTGATCCAGGAGAAGAATTTACTCAAACTAAATTTATTAAAAGAGAAGAAATTAAATCAGATAGACCTGAACTTGGTACAGCGAGAATTGTAGTTTCTGGTGGCAGAGGAATGCAAAGTGGAGACAATTTTAAATTGATTACTTCAATCGCTGATAAATTGAATGCAGCTATTGGTGCATCAAGAGCTGCAGTTGATGCAGGTTATATCAGTAACGATCATCAGGTAGGTCAAACAGGTAAGGTTGTAGTACCTGATTTGTATATAGCAGTTGGAATTTCTGGAGCCATTCAACACCTTGCTGGAATGAAAGAAAGTAAAGTAATTGTTGCAATTAATAAAGATGGAGAAGCACCAATATTTAGTGTTGCAGATTACGGTCTTGAAGCTGATCTTTTTGAGGCTCTTCCACAATTCTTAGAAGAATTGAACAAATTAAACACTATACAAAAATAACAGAATCTGTAAGAAATTAGAATATGTCTAGAGAGGCAATGGAATATGATGTGGTTATTGTTGGTGGTGGTCCATCAGGTTTATCGTCAGCGATAAAATTAAAACAATTAGATCCTAATTTAAACGTTTGTTTATTAGAAAAAGCTTCTGAAATTGGTGCTCATATTTTAAGTGGAAATGTTTTTGAAACTAGAGCTTTAGATGAACTTCTCCCTAACTGGAAAGATTTAAATTCACCTATTAAAACAAAAGTAACAAATGAAAAGTTTTTATTTTTAGGAAAAAATAAATCTTTAAGTTGGCCGACATGGCTTCTTCCATCTGTTCAACAAAATCATAGAAATTATATAATAAGCTTAGCCAATTTATGCAGATGGCTTGCTGAACAAGCTGAAGCATTAGGTGTAGAAATTTTCCCAGGGTTTCCTGCAAATGAAATTTTATATAACGAAGATGGATCGGTTAGGGGTGTTGCAACTCAAGATATGGGAATTGATAAAGATGGAAATAAAAAAGATAGTTTTGAACCTGGAATAGAACTTTTAGGAAAAGTTACAATTTTTGCTGAAGGATGTCGAGGTCATTTAGGGAAACAATTAATTAAAAAATTTGAATTAGACAAAGATAAAGATCCCCAACAATATGGAATTGGCTTTAAAGAAATTTGGGAAATTGATGAAAAAAATCATGAAGAGGGTTTGGTGATGCATACAGCGGGTTGGCCATTAGACAATAATACTTATGGTGGTAGCTTTATGTATCATGCAGAAAATAAACAAATTTTTTTAGGATACGTTATAGGTTTAGATTATAAAAATCCTCATCTCTCTCCATTTGACGAATTTCAAAGATTTAAAACCCACCCATCAATAAAAAAAATAATTGAGGGAGGAAAAAGAATATCATATGGAGCGAGAGCTTTAATTGAAGGTGGTTTTCAAAGCTTACCTAAAATGTATATGCCTGGTGCTTTATTAATTGGCTGTGATGCAGGAACTTTAAATATGCCAAAAATTAAAGGATCTCATACAGCGATGAAAAGTGGAATTTTAGCTGCTGAAACAATTGTTGAAAATATTAAGAATAAAAAAAGCTTATCTGTATATGAAGATAAATTTAAAAAAAGTTGGCTTTATGAGGAGCTGTTTAAAGCAAGAAATGTTAAACCTAGTTTTAGTTGGGGTTTAATTTTAGGTATTATTTTCACTGGTATTGATCAAATACTATTTAGGGGAAAATTGCCATTTACTCTTAAACATAAACACGCTGATCATGAAACTCTAAAATTAGCTAGTGAAATGCCTAAAATTGAATATCCAAAACCTGATAACGTTATAACGTTTGATAAAACAAGCTCAGTTTATTTAACCGGCACCAACCATGCCGACAATCAACCGGTACATTTAAAATTAAAGGATTCTTCTTTGCCAATTAAATATACATTAGAAAAATTTGACGAACCCGCTCAAAGATATTGTCCTGCAGGTGTTTATGAGGTTCAAAAAGAAAATGATATTAGTAAATTTGTTATAAATTCTCAAAATTGCATTCATTGCAAAACTTGTGACATCAAAGAACCATCTCAAAATATTACTTGGGTTACTCCAGAAGGTGGTGGTGGTCCAAAATATGGAAATATGTAATTAAGAAAGATCGATTGCAAACTTCTTAAGAGTTTCTATGGGCATTAACTCTAAAGTATTCTCGTGAGTGCTTTTTAAATAGATAGGACAACCTTTACCTGCTTCAACTGCTCTTGCATACCAGCTCGCACAAACACACCATCCATCACCATCTTTTAAACCCGGAAAACCAAATTCAGGATGAGGCGTTATCAAATCATTACCCGCTTCTTTGCACCACTCTAAAAATTCTGTAGTTACTTTTGCACAAACAGTGTGAACACCATGGTCATTTTTATCTGTATTGCAACAACCATCTCTATACCATCCAGTAAGAGGATCATTTGAACAGTTCTCAAGAATTTCACCAAGAACATTTTTTTGAACTTTATTCATTTATTTTTTCTAGAGTTTTTTTATCAATTTCTAAGTTGAATGAAAAAGATCTTCTTTCTCCATCAACATTAAATGGATAAGCAGTATGCATTAAATAATTAGGAAAGATTATCATATCCCCAACCCTAGGTTTATGGTTAAAGATACTTTTATTTAGTAGAGACCTTGAGCCATGAATAAAATCAATTGTACCGTTAGTTTTTGATTTCTTTTTACCTTTATTTAAATTTTTAGGCATTTTTAAGTAACCTACACCAGAAATACTTCCAGAATGATAATGTATAGGATTATATTCATTTTTAAATTGTCGAACTACCCAAAGATTTTTAAGCTGAATATCTTTTATATTTTTTTTTGATGATTGTTTAATAAAGTTTTTTACATTAATCTTTAAAAATTTAATTAAGTATTTGTTTACAAAATTTTTTGATAACTCTAGCTCTTGTTTAACTTCTCCAACTAATTTTTTTGAGTAATCACTTTTTTTGATTTTTGATTTATCTTTTAAAATATTATCAACCTCATTATTAATCTTCATTACAATTTTTTTCGGAATTTTAATTATAGCTATTTTAGGACCAAAAGGACTTTGAATTTTCATAACTTTTAAATTTTAGTGGGATTTGGTTGTCCCTTGTAAACTTTTTCAGGATCAAATTTTTTTTCTTTTTCTAAAAATTCCATTTCAATTTTTCTTCCATTATCAATAGTGCCAAGGGGTACTGATCTATAAAAACATGATCTATATCCAACATGGCAGCTCGCACCATCACCTATATCAACAGTCAACCAAATAGAGTCTTGATCATCATCAATTCTAATTTCCACAACCTTTTGAACGAAACCACTTGTTTTACCCTTATGCCAAATAGCATTTCGAGATCTACTAAAATAATGTGCCTCTTTAGTTTCAATTGTTTTTTTTAATGCTTCAACATTCATATAACCATGCATTAAAATATCTTTAGTTTTAGAACACATTGTGACAACAGGTATTAGACCATCATTATCAAATTTTGGAGAAAGAAGATTTCCTTCTTCAATTTCTACTACATTTTCTCTTTTTTTGAACATATATGGAGATTATGTAGCATATATATAGATATATTAAATATTTTAAAAATACATATTTATAGGTATAAAACCCACAATGAAATTAGTTAAAGATATAGATAATAATCAAAATTTAAAAAAAGTTTCTGATAAAGAAGCTGAGGAAGCATTTAAAACAATTTTAGCCTGGATGGGAGAAGACCCAAATAGAGAAGGGCTATTGGAAACTCCAAAACGAGTAGTCAAAGCATTTAAAGAATATTTTAAAGGTTACAAAGAAGATCCTAATCAAATTTTAGACAAAACTTTTGGTGATGTTGAGGGATACGACGATATGGTTGTTCAAAAAAATATATCTCTACAAAGTCACTGCGAACATCATATGGCACCAATTATTGGAAAGGCTCATGTTGCCTATATTCCAAAAAAAAGAGTAGTTGGATTAAGTAAATTAGCAAGAGTTGTTGAAGTTTTTTCTAAAAGATTACAAACACAAGAAAGATTAACTATGCAAATTGCGAATACATTAATGGAATCTCTAGATGCAAAAGGTGTTGCTGTTACTATAGACTCAACCCACCAATGTATGACAATGAGGGGAATTAAAAAAGAGCAAGCGACTACGATCACAAATTATTATTTAGGTCAGTTTAAAGAAGATCTTTCTTATCAAAATAGATATTTGAGATTCATAAGTATAGCAAAAGATTAAAGTGTCTGATCAATTTAAAGCATTAGTTTTAAATCAAAAAGGTGAAGATTTTACACGAGAAATCAAATCAATAGATAAAAGTTTTTTAAAGCACGGTGATGTAACCGTTAAGGTTGATTATTCAGATTTAAATTTTAAAGATGGAATGATTTTAAAAAATGGTGGAAGATTAGTTAAAGAATTTCCACATATTCCAGGAATAGATTTTTCAGGAACTGTAATTGAAAGTAAAAATTCAAAATTCAAAGAAGGTGATGATGTAATTTTAACTGGTTTTAGAGTAGGTGAAATTTTTTATGGAGGATATTCTCAAATCGCTAAAGTTAATGGAGAATTTTTAGTAAAAAGACCAAAAAATTTAACAAGTAAACAAGCTATGATTTTAGGAACAGCTGGCTTTACATCATTAATGAGTGCGTTCGCAATTAAAGCTAGAGAAGAACTATTATTAGGAGATAAAGTAAAAGATGTATTAGTAACAGGAGCTACAGGAGGAGTAGGTAGTGTTGCTGTAATTATATTAAACAAAATGGGTTATAATGTTACTGCTGTAACTGGCAAAGATTCGAAAGCAGATTATTTAAAATCATTAGGTGCTAAAAATATTGTAAACCGGGCTGAATTTGACAAAGACCCAAGACTTATCGACAAAGGTTTATGGGATGGTGTTGTTGATACAGTTGGTGGAAAGATATTAGCAAATGCAATTGTACAAACTAATCCTAATGGAATAATAGCGGTATGTGGAAATGTTAATACCAATGAACTTAATACAAATGTTATTCCTTTTATGCTTAGAGGAATAAAGCTTTGGGGTATAGACTCTGCTAACTGCAGTATTAAAAGAAGAGAATTTATTTGGGGTGAAGCAGCAAACTTAATTGATTTCACTTTACTAGAAAAGTCAATTCAAACAGTAAGCTTAGAGGAATTAGTTGAAACTTACCCTAAGATATTAAAAGGTGAAATTTCAGGGCGAGTTTTAGTTGATTTAAATAAATAATGGATTGGGATAAATTAAAGATATTTCATGCAGTTGCTGAGGCAGGAAGTTTTACTAACGCAACTGTTAATTTAAACTTAAGTCAATCAGCAATCAGTAGACAGATACAATCTTTAGAGCAAGATTTAAAAGTACAATTATTTGAAAGACATGCAAGAGGTCTTACTCTCACTGAGAATGGAGAATATGTATTTAAAACAGCTCATGAAGTAATTTCTAAATTAAAAGAAGTTGAAACCTCTTTAGGTGATCAAAAAAACAAACCTACAGGAAAACTAACAATAACAACCGTTAGAAGTTTTGGAACCCATTGGTTAACACCAAGAATTGAGGAATTTATGAGACTAAATCCAGAAATCGAAATAGAGCTAATTTTTGAGGATAAAGAATTGGATTTAAGCACTAGACAAGCTGATATTGGTATTTTTATGAGAAGGCCAAAGCAACTCAATTATATTCAAAAAAAACTTATAGACTTAAAATACTATATATATGGTTCAAACAAATATTTAGAGAAGTATGGTATGCCTAAAACAATAGGTGATCTAAATAAACATAAATTTATCTCATTTGGTAAAGGTGCACCCTCTCCAGTTTATAATCCTGAATGGGCATTAAAACTAGGGATGCATGATGGTAAAAAACGTAAACCCATAATGAAAGTAAATAGTGTTATGGGCTTATTGCTAGCAGTCGAGTCTGGTGTTGGATTAGCAGCTTTACCAGAATATTTAGTTAGTAATTCTAGCAATATTATTAAAGTTCTACCTAAGTCAGAGGGTCCTATAACTGAAGCTCATTTTGTTTATCCTCAGTCTTTAAAGAATACAGCCAGAGTTCAAGCTTTTAGAAATTTTCTTTTTAGCAAAATAGGCGATTGGAAATCCTAATTAATCTGCGACATTATTGCAATTGATAATCATTCTCAATGAGAATAGTTCTCATTCTCAAATTATTATTATTAAAAATCATATCGAATGAGGAAAATATCAATTTTAAGTTTAATTTTTATACTGTTTTCAAGTGTAGTTTTTTCTGGAGAGGTAAACATCTTTAGTGCAAGGCATTATGATTCAGATATTGAATTATATAAAAAATTTACTTTGAAGACTGGAATAAAAGTAAATGTAGTATCAGGTAAATCTAATGCATTAGAAAAAAGAATAATTGAAGAAGGCACAGATAGTAAAGCTGATCTTTATATTGTTGCCGATGCTGGAACACTTGGTGCATTTGAAGCTAAAGGAATGCTTCAATCAGGATTAAACTCTAAAATAATCAAATCTGCAGTTCCATATAATTATAGAACATCAAAATGGGTGGGCATAGCCAAGAGAGCGAGAATAATTTACTACGCACCTGAAAGGGTAACAGCTGAAGAACTTTTAGGTTTATCATACGAAAGTTTGGCTAATCCTAAGTGGAAAGGCAGATTGGTAATTAGAAAGTCAAATAATATTTACAATCAATCATTAGTTGCTTCTTTGATTAAAAACAATGGTAAAGAAAAAACAGCTGATTGGGCAAAAGGAATTGTTGCTAACATGGCAAGAACACCTAAAGGAAATGATAGAGCTCAAATTTTAGCAGTTGCTGCAGGAGAGGCTGATATAGCTATAGCAAATACTTATTACTTAGCGTTAATGTTATCTGGTAAAAAAGGAGAGGAACAAAAAGAAGCTGCAAAAAAAGTAAAACCTTTTTTTCCTAATCAAGAAGACCGGGGAACCCATATGAATATAAGTGGTGTAGGACTTGTAAAAAATTCTCCTAATAAAGAAAATGCAATTAAGTTAGTTGAATTCTTATTAAGTGAAGAAGCACAAAAACATATTGTCAATAATACTTTTGAATACCCCATGATCGAAGGTATTTCTCCTCATCCACTTATTGTAAGTATGGGTTTAGATTTTAAACAAGACTCAAAAACAGAGGTTGTTAATTTTGGTAAAAACCAAACAGATGCATTAGAAGTAATGTTAGCTGCTGGTTGGAAGTAAAATGAGAATTAACACTTGGTATATATCTTCTTTTTTTATTTCTTTAATTGTTGCTATCCCAATAATAACAGTTTTTACAAGTTTCTTTGAAGATACATCTAATTACTTTGAAATTTTAAAAGATACTTTTCTTTTTGAATATATTTCTAATTCTTTAATTTTGTTAATTGGTGTATTGTTTTTAACTTTACTAATTGGAGTTGGTTGCGCATATCTTGTTTCCTTTTATGATTTTCCTGGTTCAAAATTTTTTAAATGGGCATTAATTTTATCTTTTGCTGTTCCTGCATATATTTATGCTTATTCGTTAACTGCTTTTTTTGAAAATTATGGAACTTTATATTCAATTATAAAATCATTATTTGGAGAAGGTAATTATAATAAACAGATACCTAAGTTTGATGGAATGTTTGGTGCGATATTGTCAATTTCATTTTCTCTATTTGGATATGTCTATGTTTTAACAAGAGCTTCGTTTCATTACCAATCACAAAATCTTATTGAATTAGGACAAAATTTAGGTTTTTCAAAAAGAAAATCTTTTTTTTCAATTATTTTACCATCTGCAAGACCTGCAATTGTTGCTGGACTTGCTTTAGTTGCCATGGAAACGCTATCAGATTTTGGTGCAGTTTCTTTTTTTGGGATATCAACTCTTACTACTGGGATATACAACTCTTGGATTTCATTTGATGATTTAGTATTTGCTAATCAATTATCATTTTTTTTACTCCTATTCATCTTTGCTTTATTTTTTTTAGAAAATATTTCACGTAAAAAAGCTCAATATCACACACCTTTTAGAGGAGGCATTAAAAGAAAAGCAAAAATAAAATTAAATGACTTACATGCCCTGGGTGCATTTTTAATCTGTTTTGTTGTTTTTTTTCTCAGTTTTATATTTCCAGTTTTACAAATGCTTTATTGGACTATAATTTTTCCCAAAAATTATATTGATCTTAATATTACAAATTTATTATTAAATACCTTTCACCTAGTTTTATTAACTAGTTTAATTTTAATATTTTTTGCTTTTTTATCAAACTATGGAAATAGGGTTACCAGAAGTAAATTGCTAAGTTTTTTATCAACTTTTTCTATTTCTGGTTATGCTATGCCAGGGGTTATTTTAGCTGTGGCGTTTATAACTTTTATTTCTTGGCTTGATAACAACATAGTTAAATTTCTAGATCTAAACTCAATTAAAAAAGTATTTATAGGTTCTATAATGGGTTTAATTATTGTCTACTTTATTAGATTTTACTCATTAGCGTTTAATGGAATTAAAAGTGGTTATGAGAGAATTAATAGATCTATAGATGAAAGTTCATATTTATTAGGTTATTCAAAATTTAAAACTTTTTCAGGAATACACGTTCCTTATTTAAAAAATTCAATTTTTTTAATTGGAATATTAATAACAATAGAAATTATAAAAGAATTACCAATTACTTTAATCTTAAGACCATTTAACTTTGAAACATTTGCAACAACAGCTTATATCTTTGCTTCACAAGATTTACTTGAAGCTGCAGCTGTACCTTCGTTGTTTTTAATTTTGATTGCAAGTTTATTTATTTTAATTACATCTAGATATATATTGAAAGACTAATGACAGATAATTTTTTTGAAATAGAAAATGTTTCTTTTGCTGCTGGTGGTAAAAATAAAGTTAATAATGTTAATCTTTCGATTAAAAAAGAAGGTGATATAGTTTGTGTATTAGGACCTTCAGGAATTGGTAAAACTACAATATTACGAACTATAGCTGGTCTAGAGAAAATAAATAAAGGAAAAATATTTTTAAAAAATAAATTACTATCTTCTAAAGATAACCACGTCGAACCTGAAGATAGAAATATTTCTTTATCGTTTCAAGAAAATAGTCTATTTCCACATTACTCAGTTGAAAAAAATATTGAGCTTGGACTTAATAGAAAATCTGCAAAAAAAAAGAAATTAAATCCAAAAGATGTAATTAGATTTTTAAATTTACAAAAAATTTTAAATAAGTTTCCTCATGAAATAAGTGCTGGGGAGGCCCAAAGAGCAGCTTTAGCTCGATCATTAATTTCACAACCTGATCTATTATTACTTGATGAGCCACTATCAAATGTTGATCAAAGTTTAAAAGAAGAGATACAAGTTGAGCTTAAACAAATTTTAACCAATTTTAAAATTACAACTATAATTGTAACTCATGACTCTTATGAGGCTTTTTATCTAGGAAGTAAGTGCGCGATAATTTTAGATGGTCAAATTAAACAATACGATGATCCATATAACGTTTATCACTTCCCTAATTCTGTTGAAGTAGTAAATTTTTTAAATAGAGGAATATTAATTCCAGCAAAAGTTACTGGAGAAAATTCATTAGAAAATGAGGATCTTGGAACTATCGAAGGAAATTTTATTAAACACTATCCAAAAGGATCGAATGTTAAATTATTACTTCAACCAGAAGATTTAGAACACGACGATAAAAGTAATTTAAAACTTGAGGTAGTAGATAGGAAGTTCAGAGGAACAAACTTCATCTACACACTTAAAACACCAAGCAACACTTTAATTCCTGTATTTGTACATTCCCACCATATTCACCAACATGAAGTGGATGAAAAATTTGGCATTAAAAGACCAATACATATTGATCATATAGTTTGCTTCTAATAAAAATCTTTTAAAAGTATGAAAAGTAATTTTAAAATTTTCTTAAAAGGTATTACCGACGTAAGTCCTTTAATGATTCCAGTAGTACCGTTTGGTCTAATATTTGGTGTTTTGGCTATTGATATTGGGTTTACTCCATTAGAAACAATGGGGATGTCCTTAATAGTTTTTGGAGGTGCTTCTCAAATAGTTCTTTTACAGTTGTTTTCTGGCGGTGCTTCATCTTTAG
>JADHRF010000026.1 GCA_016777565.1 Pelagibacteraceae bacterium | reverse complement strand
CTTCCGTGAATAAGGGTGTTAGCTCCAATCAATTCAACTAGCTCAACCTTTAACTTAATAGTTCCTTTTTCATCAATCGTGAAATCTTCAGGTCGTAAACCCACATTAACTTCTCCGTTGTGTTTGGAGTTGGCTTTTAGTGCTGCGCCACTACTTAATTTTATTTGATTTGATTGACACTCTCCTTTTAGAATATTCATTGCAGGACTTCCTATAAACTGAGCCGTAAATAAAGTTTTGGGTTTAGTATAAACTTCTAAAGGTGTGCCTACGTGTTCAACATTTCCCTCATTCATAACTACCATTCGATCAGCTAAAGTCATGGCCTCTACTTGGTCATGGGTTACATATAAAGATGTAGTTTTTAATTGTTTTTGAAGTTTTTTAATTTCTAGTCTCATCTGTACTCTTAGTTTTGCATCAAGATTAGATAAAGGTTCATCAAATAAAAAAGCTACGGGATCTCTGACTATAGCTCTGCCCATTGCTACTCTCTGTCTTTGACCACCTGAAAGTTGACTAGGTTTTCTCTCTAGCAATTCGCCTAACTCCAAAATTTCAGCAGCTTTTTGAACTCTAGAACTAATTTCATCTTTTGGAATTTTTAAAATTTTTAATCCGTATGACATGTTTTCAAAAACAGTCATGTGTGGATACAAAGCATAATTTTGGAAAACCATGGCAATATTTCTTTCCATGGGCTCAAGTTCGTTCACTATTTTATTATCAATAAGAATGCTGCCTGAGTTGATGTCCTCTAAACCTGCTACCATTCTTAATAAAGTAGATTTTCCGCATCCAGATGGTCCAACAATTACGATTAACTCTCCTTCATTAATATCAATGCTTAAATCATGAATGACTTTGGTTTTACCGTAAGATTTTTCAAGATTTTTTAAATTAATTCTACCCATTGCTATTTATCACTTTCTAATAAACCTTTAACAAAAAACTTCTGCATCGCTATCACTATAACAACGGGTGGTAACATGGCTAGCATGGCAGTGCTAAATATAGTTGGCCAGTGACCATAATCATCTCCTGTTGGAATCATAAACTTTAAGCCCATAACGATAGTTTGCATGTCTGAACTCGTTGTAATTAGTAGCGGCCATAAATATTGATTAAAGCCATAAACAAATAAAATTACAAATAATGCCGCTATGTTAGTTTTGCTAATAGGGATTAAAATATCTCTAAAAAATTGCATAGGAGTGGCACCATCCATTCTTGCTGCTTCCACCATTTCATTAGGTACAGTTAAAAAGAACTGCCTAAATAAAAACGTAGCTGTAGCTGATGCAATTAATGGAAATATTAATCCAGCATAGCTATTCAATAGCCCTAAATTTGCTACTACTTCATATGTTGGAACTATTCTAACTTCCACAGGTAGCATCAAAGTAAGAAAAATAAGCCAGAAGAAAGTTTTTCGCAAAGGAAACTTAAAATAAACAAATGCAAAAGCAGATAATAATGAAATAATAAGTTTTCCAATAGTAATGCCTAGCGCCATGATTAAAGAATTAAAAAGCATTTTCAAAACTGGAACTGGAAGTGAGTAATAGCCGTCTGGCGATATATTAAATAATGCATACTTATAATTTTCAATTAAATGTGGGCCAGGTAAAACTGGAAATGGTGGCTGCATTATATCTTCTTGTGTTACGGTTGAACCAACAAAAGCAAGCCATACTGGAAAAAAGATAAATATAACTCCCAAGCATAAACCAACATGCGATAACCAATAACCTGATTTTTTCTTTTCGATCATTAATAATGAACCTTTTTTTCAATATATTTAAACTGAATTATAGTTAACAAACCAACCAAAACTAAAAGGATAACTGATTGAGCAGCACTTGATCCAAGGTCTTGGCCGACAAAACCATCGGCATATACCTTGTACACTAGTGTAGTAGTAGACTGTTCAGGTCCTCCTCGAGTAATAGTATCAATTACTCCAAAAGTTTCAAAAAATGCGTAAACAATATTAACAACAAGAAGAAAAAAACTTATTGGAGATAATAAAGGAAACACAATAGTTCTAAATCTTTTCCAAAAACTTGCTCCATCTATCGCTGCTGCTTCAATGATAGATTTTGGGATTGATTGTAGGCCTGCTAAGAAAAAAAGAAAATTATAACTTACTCTTCCCCAGGTAGAAGCAACAACTACTAAACTCATAGCTTCTCCACTGTTTAAGGCATGGTTCCAATCATAACCTAATAAACCTAAATACCAAGATACAAGGCCTATCCTGCCATTGAACATAAACATCCATAAAATTCCGGCAACGGCTGGGGCAACGGCGTAAGGCCAAATTAATAACGTTTGATAAGCTCCCGCACCTTTAATGAGTCTATCTGCAAGAACAGCTAGATATAAACCAAGACCCATTGAAAAAACTGAAACTGAAATTGAAAAAATTGCAGTAGTAAAAAAACTTGACCTGTAATAACTATCACCAAGTAAAAAAGTAAAATTATCTATACCTACAAACTCTGTTTTAAGACCAAAAGGATCGGGCAAGAATAATGAGTTCCAAATAGCTTGACCTGAAGGATAAAAGAAAAAAACTAGCGAAATAATTAGTTGTGGTGCAACTAATAAAAGAGGAAACCATAGCCCTTTAAAAATAACTCTATTTTTCATAAAGAAATTGCTGGGGAAGAAATCCCCAGCAATGATGTGTTAATTGATTTACTTGTTAGCTCTTTCGAATCTTCTTAGTAGAGCATTACCTCTAGAAACTGCACTGTTCATGGCAACTTGCGCATTCTTTTTGCCTGTCCAGATTGACTCTAGTTCTTCGTCGATAATACCTCTAATTTGATCAAATGAACCTAATCTTAATCCTTTTGAATTTTTAGTTACAGGATTAGCCAACATTTGTTTTCCAGCAATATCAGTTCCAGGATTTTTTCTGTAGAAAGAACCTGTTGCTTTAAATGCTTTTGTTGTTGTTGGTAGATAACCTGTGTCTTGAGCCCACTGACTTTGAATTTTTGTTTGTGACAAAAAGTTTATCAAAGCAGCAACTCCTTTATATTCATCTGCAGAATGTCCACCCATAGGCCATAAAGATGCTCCACCAATTATTGTATTTTGTGGTGCTTGAGTTCCTTCATAGAAAGGTAAAGATTTAATACCAAAATCAAATTTTGCTTCTTTTTTAATTCCAGCATATCCAGCAGAACTTTCTGTAAAGAACATACATTCTCCAGATCTAAAGTTAGCTCCACCTTCATTTCTTCTACCAGCATAGAAAAACTTACCTTCTTTAGCCCATTTACCCATTAAACCTAAATGAGCAACATGTAACGGACTATTAAATTTAAGCTCTGTATTTAAACCCTCGAAACCATTTGCTTTGGATGCAAAAGGAATATCGTGATAAGCAGAAAAGTTTTCTAAATGTATCCAGCTCTGCCATGCAGTTGTTAATCCACAAGATATGCCAGCTTTTTTAGCAGCTTCTAATGCTATACCAACATCACCCCAATGCTTAAGACTCATTTTTGGATTTAGTCCGGCTTTCTTCATAAGATCTTTATTGATCCATAAAACTGGTGTTGATGCGTTATATGGTAGTGACAACATTTTTCCATCTGTTGTTGTGTAATAACCCTTTACCGGAGCGATGTAAGCGTCAGGATTAAATTTTAATCCAGAATCCGCCATTACTTCATAAACGGGTTTGATTGCACCTTTCGCTGCCATCATGGTAGCAGTTCCAACTTCAAATACCATTAATAGATGTGGTTGTTGCTTTGCTCTAAAAGCAGCTATTCCCGCATTTAATGTTTCTGAGTAATTACCCTTACGAGTATGAACTACTTCGTATTTATCTTGGCTAGCATTAAATTCTTTAACTTGTGCGTCAAGTAATTCTCCAAGTCTTCCGCCAAATGCGTGCCACCAATTAATTGTAGTTTTTGCTTCAGCATTTGCATGTGAAAAAAGTGCAAATATTGCGAAAGCAAAAAATAATTTTTTAAATGATTTCATTGTGTCTCCCTTTGTTTAATTTAATTTACTTTTTTAAAATCCTAACAGAATTATTAATTGTCTAGCAATCAATTTATGTGTTGTTTAGAGGGGTTTTTGTGAAGGAATTCTAGCGTAGGTTTAAATTTTATTATTTTTCCTAAAAAACTTAAAATAAATAACCAGATGATGGACAAACACTTTTCATTAAATTTTTGCAAACTCTCCACCATCTCTGAATCTCCAAAGCCATTTAGACATAGCTTGTTCAACATCGTCTGGCTTTATGTTTAAGTCCTTTAAAGTTAAGTGATCGCTTGAAACAATATTGTCTGCTTCATTTAAAATTGTACACTGATCTCTCGTCAATAAAGGTTTTGGCATAAGGCCAAGTAAACCTGCTTGTATCTTTGCAAGTGGCATAGGTAAATCAACAACAAATCTTTTTTTATTAATAGTCTTTAAAATAGATTTAACCATATCACCAAAGCTAATTATTTTAGGTCCGCCAATTTCATAAATTTTTCCCTCATTTTTTTTTATTTCTATGGATTTTACAATCGCTGAAGCAACATCATTAACTAAAATAGGTTGAAAATTATAATTTTTTTTAACTACTGGGATTACAGGGGCTATACTTAATTTTGCAAATAAATTTGTAAAATTATCTTCAGTTCCACAAACTACACTTGGTCTGATAATAATTGTATTCTTAAAATTATTTAATGCTTTTTGTTCTCCTGCAAATTTTGATTTTTGGTAGAATGATTTTGAATCTGCATTAGCTCCGATTGCACTGATATGAATAAATTTTTTTACTTCAGAGTCTGAACAACATTTGGCAATTAAACCTGGTAAGTCAGAATGTATGTTTGTAAATTTTTGTTTGCTGTTTTCAAAAAGGATACCAATTAAATTAATAACAATATCTGAGTTTTTAATCGCTTTTTCTATTTTAGAAAAATTTTTAAGATTGAAATCAATAAATTCTATAGCTCCTGGAGGGGCTTGTGTCTTTAAATAACCTTTTAAGTAAGCATTTCTAGTTGGAATAATACATTGGTAGTTCTTCTCAGTCATTTTTCTGACAAGATACCTTCCTATAAAACCTCCACCACCAAGGATCGTTGCTATTGGGTAATTGTTCATGGTATTCAAGATAGTTATATGAAAATACATAAGATTCAAGGGGACATAAGTTCAGAAGTTGCAAAGTCATTTAAAGACAGCATAGCTATAGATACGGAAGCAACAGGTTTATTAATTCCTGAAAGAGATAAATTAAGCTTAGTTCAAATTTGCAGTGAAGGAGGAGATGCTTATGTCATTCAACCTGATCGAACTAATTACAAAATGCCAAATTTAGTCTCTGTTTTAGAAAATGATAAAATTCAAAAAATTGGACATTTTTTAAGATTTGATAAAAGTGCGCTTGAGTATTTTCTAAAGTGTAAAATTAAAAATATTTTTTGTACAAAAATTGCATCTAAAATTTGTAGAACTTATACGGATTCACATGGCCTTAAAAATTTAGTGCAAGAATTTTGCAATAAGAAGTTAGACAAAAATCAAGGCTCAAGTGATTGGAACAAAAATATTAATGATTTAAATGATAAACAATTAGAATATGCTGCGAATGATGTAATTTATCTTCATAAAATTAAAAATGAATTAGAAAAAATGTTGATTAGAGAAGAACGTATGGATATTTACAAAAAATGTATTGAGTTTTTAGACACGAGAATAGAATTAGATCAAAAAGGATTTAAATTTTCAATATTTGAGCATTAATGGCTAAAGTTAATTATATATCTGTTGCAAAAAAAGCTGCTGCTGTTCAAATCTCTGAGCTTAAAAAAATTAATAAAATTTTTGATAAATCTTTTATTCAAGCAATAGAGTTCATGGCAAATTGCAAAGGGAAAGTCATTACTGCAGGTATTGGCAAAAGTGGTTTAATAGCGAGAAAAGTTTCAGCTACTTTATCTTCTGTTGGTATTTCATCATTCTTTTTAAATCCAAGTGAAGCTAATCACGGTGACCTTGGACAGATTGATAAAAGAGATTTGCTTTTAGTTTTTTCTTATTCAGGTAATACTGCAGAAATAGCGAACATGCTTAAGTATGCAAATAGATTTAATATAAAAGTTATTGGAGTAGCCTCAAAAAAAGATAGCCTTCTTTTAAAGGCAAGTGACGTAAAAATACTTTTGCCACAAGTTAAAGAGTCTGATCCAACAGGATTGGTCCCGACAACAAGTACAAGTATTACTTTGCTTCTAGGAGATTGTTTAGCAGTAGCTTTAATGAATAAAATGAGCTTCTCTAAAGAAAGATTTAAAGTTTTTCATCCAGGAGGAAATATTGGTCAAACTTTGTTGTTGGTTAAAGATATTATGATTATTGGCAGTAAACTACCTAAAATTAATATTAATAAAAGTATTTATGATGCAACTAAAATAATAGATCAAAAAAAACTTGGACTCGTTGTAGTTATGGAAAAAAATCAGATCAAAGGAATTTTAACTGACGGTGATGCAAGAAGAGGTATTAAATATTATTCAAAAAATGATCATTTAAAAAAGTTTATTACAACAAACCCTTTATTTATTTCTGAGTCTGCGCCTGCCTCTAAAGCCTTATCGTTAATGAATGAAAAAAAAATTACAAGTTTATTAGTAACTACCGAACAAAACTATAACAAAGTTAAATCAAATAAAAAATTAAAGGGAATAGTTCATATTCATTCACTTTTACAATACGGAATTAAGTGACCAGTCGAAAAAAAAATCTTATAATTTTACAAATTTCTATTTTTTTTATTGCTTCTATTCTTCTCTACAATACATATCGTGATAAAAACCAAGAAGTAAAGACTCTCAATAAAACAGAAACAGAGATTAATCCTGATATTAATACTTTCACAGATTTAGAATACTCAGGTTTTGACCTAACAGGAAATAGATATTTGTTAGTAGCTGGAAAGGCTGAATTTAAAACTGAGACGCCTGAGTTGATTAATATGAAAGAGGTTGAAGCAAAATTTTATTTAAAAGATGATACTGTTTTAATAGTAACTAGCAATGAGGGACTTTATAATAATATAACATTGGATATGAATTTTAAAGATAATGTCAAAGTTGACTATTTAACTCATATTTTACTTTCTGACTCATTATCTTATTCAAATTCAAATGGTAAATTAATTGCCACTGGTAATGTGCGAGGAGAAAGTATAGAAAAAGGAGAATTCAGTGCTGATAATGTTGAGTATAACTTGAAAAATAAAACTTTAGATTTCTCAATGCTTGGTAGCAAACAGATAAACATTAAACTTAAAAAACAATGAAAAAAGGTTTTAGAATAATAAAATTTAAAAAAGATAAACCTGTCTTTCAAATTAAGGATATTAGTAAGTCTTTTGATGGTAGACCAATTTTAAAAAAAATTAGTATGGAACTTTATCCAGGAGAATGTGTTGGTTTGTTAGGTCCTAATGGTTCGGGAAAGTCGACTTTGTATAGTACAATAATTGGTGAAATTTATGCAGACGCTGGAAGAATAATCTTAAATGGTAAAGAAATACAAAGCTTACCTATTCATATAAGAGCCAAAGGCGGCATTGGATATTTAAGTCAGCATAGGAGTGTTTTTGATATGAGCGTGTACAATAATATTTTGGGAATTTGTCAAATTGTAATTAAGGGAGAAGAAAATCAAATTAAATTAACAGAGAGATTACTCGATGAATTCAACCTTCAACATTTAAGAAATATAGAAGCTGCAAATTTATCTGGTGGAGAAGTAAGAAGATTAATGCTTGCACGACTACTTATAAATAAACCAAGTGTTGTTTTGCTAGATGAACCTATGGCAGCATTGGACCCGATAGTTGTCCAAGATATACAAAAATATATTTTAAAATTACAAAATTTTGGTTGCGCAATTTTGGTAACAGATCACCAAGTGAACAACCTTTTTGATATTGTCGACCGTGCCTATGTGCTTGGGGAACAATCCATTATTGCCCAAGGAACACCGACTGAAATTTTGAAATCTTCAAAAGCAATCGAACTCTATTTTGGATCGTCATTTAGGGCTTAATTAAATGTTAAATAAAAGTTTTTCACTTCTTGTGTCTAAAGGGATCAACTCTTATAATAAAATTATTCGGGTAGACTCCGATAAATCTATTTCTATACGTTCTTTCTTAATAGGTTCTATTAGCCATAATATTACAGAGGTAAAAAATGTCTTGGAGTCATTTGATGTTTTTTCTTGCATTGATTGTTTGAGAAAATTAGGTGTTAAAATTATAAAAATTAAAGCTAAACATTATTTAATTCATGGCAAGGGACTTGGCTCATTTTACGCAAAAAAAAATACTATCTTAAATTGTGGAAACTCCGGTACAACTGCAAGATTGTTGGTTGGCTTGCTTTCAACTAATCCTGGGATACAAATAAAAATTAAAGGTGACCATTCTTTGAATAAAAGAAATATGCGTAAACTCATTGAGTTAATGAGTGAGTTTGGAGCTACTTTTTTACCTCGAAATAAAAATAATTTTCCATTAACGCTTATTTCATCTGAAATACCATTAGGTATAAAATATATGGCTGGAGTTTCAGCACAACTTAAGAGCGCAGCTATGCTTGCAGGGCTTAATGCTAATGGAGTTACAAATATTGTTGAGGTGAGACAAAGCAGAAATCACACAGAAAATATGCTTTTGCAAAGCACTAGTGTTTTAAAAATAAAAAAAAATAAAAAAAAAGAAAATCATATTAAGATTTTTGGTAAAAATTATCTCAACCCTTTAAAAATTAACGTTGGAGGTGATCCAAGTTCTGCTGCATTTTTTACAGCTTTAACATTGCTTACACCACACTCTAGTTTAAAAATTAAAAATGTCGGGCTAAATTCAAGAAGAATAGGATTTTATAATCTCTTAAAAAAACATGGAGCTAAAATAAAATTTAAGAATATAAAAAATATAAATCATGAAAAAATAGGTGATATTGAAATACATAGCAGTAAACTAAAAGCTATTAATGCTAATCCAACTTATTATGTTTCGGCAACAGATGAGTATCCTATTCTTTTTGTAGTTGCAGCTCTTACAAAGGGTACATCAATTTTTAAAGGTATAGAGGATTTAGCTAATAAAGAAAGTAATCGAATTGAAGAAATGAGAAAAATATTAAAACAGATTGGTGTCAAATGTGTTTCATCAAAAAATGAAATGAAAATATTTGGTAAAACTAAAATTAAAAAGACAGACCTTATTAGAGTGCCAAATCTTGGTGACCATCGTATTTGTATGAGCACTGTCATTTTATCTTTACTTACTGGAGTTAAGGCAAAAATAAAAAACTTTGAGACAGTTAGAACTTCATCGCCATCTTTTTTACACATTATCAAGTCTCTTGGAGGAAAGTTTGAAATTAAAAAAACATCATAAATTAATTGTAGCTGCTGATGGTGGGGCCGCCAGCGGCAAAACTACTGGCTCCAAAAGCATCTCAAAAAAATATGGTTTACAATTTTTATCCTCAGGTTTGCTTTATCGATATGCTAGCTATCAAATACTAAAGAAAAAACCAAAAAATATTATATCTTTTTTAAGAAAAAAATTTAGAAATCTAAGTTTAAAAAAATTAAATAACAAACTTTTACACTCTCCTGAAATTTCTGCTTACGCTTCAATAATTGCAAAAGAAAAAAAAATAAGAAATATTCTAAAAATATTTCAAAAAAACTTTGCTAAAAGATTTAATAAAGTTTGTATTGAAGGAAGAGATATTGGTACAGTAATTCTGCCAAAAGCTGATGTAAAATTTTTTTTTACATGTAGCTTAAATGTTGCTGCAAAAAGAAGATTTAAAGAACTTAAAAAAACAAATAAAAGCATAACTTTTGCTGAAGTTAAAAAAGCTATGCGTATTCGTGATAATTTAGATAAAAAACGTAAAAATTCTCCTTTGATTCAAGCTGAAAATGCGATAATTGTGCCAACTGATAAATTAAAAAATATAAAGGGCATGGTTAATAAAATGTCCAATGTAATCGAAGAAAAAATTAAAGAAAAATATGGCAGTTGAAACTATTCTCCAAGAACTATCCAGCTCTCAAAAAGAGTTCGAAAGCCTGCTGAATGATGACTTTAAGGATAGAAAACTTAAAGAAGGTGCAATAATTAAAGCAACCGTAACTGAAGTCACAAAAAATTTTATTATTGTCGATTGTAAAGCAAAAATGGAAGGTATGATTCCAATTGAAGAGTTTAAAAATGATGATGAACTAGCAAAGTTAAAAGTTGGATCTAAAATTGAGGTCTTTTTAGAAAGAATTGAGAGCTTCAAAGGTGAAATCATAATTTCTAGAGAAAAAGCAAGAAGAATGAACGCTTGGAATCGAATGGAAAAAGTTTTTGAAACAGGTGAGGAAATTACAGCTTATATAACTGGAAGAGTTAAAGGCGGTTTCATCGCCACTTGCGATGGGCTTCCAACATTTATGCCTGCTTCACAAATTGATATCAAACCACTTAAAAGATTTGACCATTTAATGAATACTCCATTAAAAGTAATTGCCACACGTATAGATAAAGTAAGAGGAAATGTCTGTACGAGCAGAAGAGCTGTTTTGGAAAAAAGCAAAGATGTTGATGCAAAAGAAGCTTTAAAAAATTTAAATGAAGGAGATATTATAGAAGATGCAAAAGTCAAAGCTACCACGGATTGGGGAATATTCTTGGACATACGAGGTATAGATGCTCTATTGCATGTTTCTGACTTGTCTCACGGTAGAGTAAAAAAACCTTCTGATCTTGTCACAATCGGTCAAAATATGAAGGTTAAAATTACAAAAATTGATAAATTAACTAATCGTGTTTCAGCATCTGTAAAAGCTTTAACTGAAGACCCTTATGAAAATTTAGAAAAAAAATATACAATTGGATCTATATATTCAGGTACGGTTACAAAGCTTATGGACTATGGTGCTTTTGTTAGATTAGAAGATGGTATTGAAGGATTAATCCATAGCTCAGAATTATCATGGACTAATAAAAATGTTCAACCTGCTAAAATCTTATCTGCCTCTCAAGAAGTAAAAATTAAAATAGTCTCTATTGATAGTTCTGCTAAAAGAATTTCTTTGTCTTACAGGGAGGCTAATTCTAAAAACCCATGGAAAGAAATTAAAGACAAAGTAGGTTCGGTTGTTGAAGTTACTATTAATAACATTACAGATAAAGCTATATTTGCTGATTTAGATAATGGTTTGACAGGTATGTTGCATCATCGAGAGCTTTCGTATCAAGAAGTAAATCAAGATTTAAAAAAATTTAAAAAAGGGCAAAAAATCAAAGTTAAAATTGTAGAGTTAAAAGATGATAAATTAAGATTTTCAATTAAAGCTCTTGAGAAAGATCCTTTTGATTGGTTTAAAGAAAATAAGAAAAAAGAAGGTTCAATCATCACCACGCGTGTTCACGAGGTACTAAGAACAGGTGTAAAAGTATCTATAGACCCGGATAAAAATATAATTGTTATGATCAAAAAAAATCAACTAGCAAAAGAGTCAGCTGATGCGAGACCTGAAATTTTCGTAGCTGGCAATGCATTAGATGCAATGATTACAGAATTAGACTTAGAAAAAAGGGAAGTTTCTTTAAGTGTCAAAGCTGCCCAAATTTATGAGGAAAAAAGTTTAGTTGCTAAATTTGGGGCCAATGCTGCAAAATCTGGCGCTACACTTGCGGGAATTTTCCAAAAAGCCTTAGGAAAAAACCCTAAAAAAAAGAAAAAAGAAAAAGAAGAAGAATAGTTCTTGGTTAAATCAGATATCATCAAACAACTACACAAAAAACACTCCAATTTAAAACAATCTCAAATTCAGGACATAGTTGATGTTACAATAGAAACAATTTCAGACAGTTTGATTAAATTAAAGCCAGTTGAGCTTAGAAATTTTGGCAGATTTTCTATCAAAACTATTAAAGCTAAATATAATGCTAGAAATCCTAAAACTGGAGAAATTATTTATGTGCCTGAGAAGAAAAAAGTTTCCTTTAAAATGACAAAACATTTAAAACAAGAAATTAACAAACAATAAAAATGAAAAAAAATATATTTTTAGCTTTAGATTTCAACTCAAAAGAAAGAGCTTTAGAAGTGACAGACCAAACCAAAGATTATTTGGCTGGTATAAAAATAGGATTAGAGCTTTATAGCATAATAGGTTTAAAGGGAATTAAAGAATTTGAAAAATTTAATCTACCTATTTTTTTAGATACAAAAATTTTTGATATTCCTAACCAGGTGGCTAAAACTATTAAAATTATTACAGCATTTAAATCTATAAAATATTTTACTATTCATTCTTTAGGATCTTTGGAAATGATGGAAGCTGCCAAAAAAGCAGCGAATGGTTCTGACTTAGAATTTTTAGCAGTTAGTGTTTTAACTTCATGGAATAAAAAAGATTTAGAACATATTGGTGTTACAAATAATATTAATGAACAAGTTAAAATATTAATTAAGCTTGCTTCCCAAGCTAGATTACCAGGCATAATCGCTTCCGCACAAGATATTGCGCTTGCCCGACAAATATCAAAAGAGATTAAAATTTTTTGTCCTGGGATAAGGGGAAATCAAAATACCCAAGACCAAAAAAGAACCTTGAGCTACAAAGAATTCAATGCGATTGCTGATGATAAATGTTTTGCAGTTATTGGCAGACCCATCTACGAAGGTAATGTTCTTGAGAATATTAAAAATATAATTAACTCAGCAAACTAATGCAAGCAAAAATATGTGGTCTTAAGACGACACAGCAGGTTGAAGCTTGTATTGAGTATGGAGCAAACTTCTGTGGTTTTATTTTAAATTATAAAAAAAGTCATCGTCATATTGAATATAAGACAGCAGATCAGCTTACAAAAATTTATAAAAAAAATACTGCTTATGTTGGAGTGCTAGTCTCCCCAACTATGGATGAAATAAAAAAATTTTCAAATCTTAACTTAGATTACTTTCAAATTTATGGAAATTATACTAACGAACAAATTCAGTTAATTCGAACCAAATATAATAAAAAAATTATTATGGCTTTACAAATTAAAGAGGAGCAGGATGTTTTAAAATATAAAAACTACGAAAATATTGCTGATATTATTCTCTTTGATAGCTCAGGCTTACATCAATCTTTAAGTTGGAATTATAACTGGATTAAAATAGCCCCTTTTTCAATTACAAAGATGCTTGCTGGAAATATTAATATGGACATGCTTGAAAGTTTAAAAGAAATAACTGATATTGTTGATGTTTCTGGAGCTTTAGAAACGAATAAAGTAAAAGACATTATTAAAATCAAAAATTTTTTAAAAAAAATAAAACAAATTAATGATTAAGATTAAAAAAAATATTCCTTTAATTGATCAGCACGACAAAAATTATATGTATGGTGGTAAATTTGGAGGCAATTTTATTCCAGAAACTTTAAAAAAACCAGTAGAAGACCTTACTAAACTATTTCAAGAATTAAGAAGAGATAGAAAGTTTTTAAATCAAAGAGATTACTATTTTGATAATTATGTAGGTGCGCCTACACCTTTTGTTAAATTACAGAATTTGACCAGGCATCTAGGAGGAGCGCAGATTTGGGCTAAAGTTGTCTCTGATGCAAACGGTGGAGCTCATAAAATTTACAATGCTACAGTGCACTGCTTAATTGCCAAGAAGGCAGGGAAAAAATATATTGTCGGTGATACTGGTGCTGGTTATGCAGGGAAAATGCTTTCAATGGCAGCTAAAAAATTTGGACTTAAATGCAAAATTTTCATGGGCGCAAAAGATATAAAAAGACAAAAGCCTAATGTAGATGCGATGAGGAAAAATGGTGCTGAAATAGTTCCAGTTTACTCTGGAAGTCAAACTTTAGTGGAAGCAGTTAGTGAATGTATGCGTTACTGGGTGTCGAACTGCGATACTACTCATATGTGTGTTGGTTCTACTGTTGGGCCAAATATCTTTATTAAGATTTGTGCTTGGAGCACAGCTCAAATCTCTAGAGAGTTAAAAATACAATTGACTAATGTATTTGGCAAAATTCCCAAGAAAGTTAAACTCATAAATTGTGTAGGTGGAGGAAGCTCCGCTATGGGATTTTGGAATGAATTTATGGATTACACATCAAAACAAATTGAGTTTATTGGAGTTGAAGCAGGAGGACCTAAAAATAGCAAACTACATGCTGCTCCGCTTACCAATAATTCTAAAGTTGGAATTTTGCACGGAGCCAAACAATACGTTATACAAAACAAAGAAGGCCAGATTAGTGAAACTGAGTCTATTTCTGCAGGACTAGATTATCCGGGTATTTCTCCCCTTCATTGTTTTTTAAAAGATGCTAAACGAGCACGCTATACATCTGCAACTGATGAAGAAGCACTTCAGGCTTTTCAATTAGTTACTAAATTGGAGGACATTTCTCCTTCTCTTGAGCCATCTCATGCTTTTGCAGAAGCAATTAAGATCGCTCCTAGATCAAGCACAGAGACAATTATTATTGTGAATAGCTGTGGTGATAGCCTTAAAGATAAGTTCATTATAAAAAAAAGATTAGGAAGTTACATTAGATGAGTTCTAAAATTTTAGAAACATTTACAAAATGTCAGAAAGAAAAAAGACCAGCTTTACTAACCTACACAGTAGCTGGAGATAGTAATAAAAAACAGTCTTTAGCTATTATAAAATCAATTTCTCAGCACGCTGATATTATTGAACTAGGATTTCCACATAATACCCCTATTGCAGACGGAGGACAAATTCAGGAAAGCTCTCACCGCGCTCTAAAAAATGGAATTAAGTTACCCGAAGTTTTTAACATCGTTAAGCAATTTAAAAAAAGCAAACATAGCAAACCTTTAATCCTAATGGGCTACTTTAATTTAATTTTACAATACGGGACAACAGCTTTTTTAAAAAAATGTAAAAGTGTTGGCGTTGATGGTTTAATTATTGTTGATTTACCTTATCCAGAAAATAAAACTTTTGCTAAACAATGTAAAAAAAATGGTATTACTTTTATTCAACTACTTTCTCCAACAACATCCAAAGAAAGAATAAAAAAAATCATCAAGGACTCCCATGATATGATTTATTATATCTCTATGCTGTCAACAACTGGAGGCAGGCTCAAAGTTTCACCTAAGAAAATATTAGCTAACTATAGACAGATTAAAAAAATTAATTCTAAAAAAAATTTAGTCATTGGCTTTGGTATTACAACCAAAACTATTGCTGCTCTAAAAAAAGCAGACGGTTTAGTAGTTGGAAGTCAATTATGCAAGGAAATTACAAGGTCATTGCAACTTCGACAAAATCCTGTCACAAATTTAAATAGAATGGTATTTAAATTAAAAAGGAGAATCATTTGAACTGGATTACAAAATTTTTAAAACCTAAAATAGTATCTTTGTTTAAAAAAAAGTCCGCAGAATCTGACCAGGTTTTATGGACCACATGTGAATGTAAGAATCTAATTTATAAAGAAGATTTAGAAAAAAATTATAATTGTTGTCCTAAATGTGGAGCCCATCATAAATTGAGTTGTAAAGAAAGATTCCAAATCTTTTTTGATAATAAAGATTTTGAACTTATTGATACGCCCCAACCTAAAGATGATCCATTAAATTTTGTAGATAATAAAAAATATACTGATCGACTGAAGTCAGCTAGAAAAATCACAAAACAAAATGATGCAGTTGCTATAGCTTCAGGTAAGGTTGAAAATATTCAAGTTACTGTTGGGGCACAAGATTTTAGATTTATAGGTGGTTCCTTTGGAGCAGCAAGTGGAGAAGCTTTTATTCATGGGGCTCAACATGCGATAGACAATAAAAATCCTTTCATTTTTTTTTCGTGTTCTGGTGGACAACGAATGATGGAGTCAAGTATTGCTTTAATGCAAATGAGCCGGACAGTTCTTGCTGTAAACGAACTAAAGAAAAATAATATTCCTTTCATTGTTGTATTAACAAACCCTACTACTGGAGGAGTTACAGCTTCTTGGGCTATGTTGGGAGATATTTTAATTGCCGAACCTAAAGCAACAATTGGTTTTGCTGGAAGAAGAGTTATTCAAGACACGGTCAGAGAAACTTTACCTGAGGAATTTCAAACAGCTGAATATGTTAAAGATCACGGAGGAATTGATCTTGTGATCGAGAGACAATTTTTAAAATCAACTATTGGTACAATATTAACTGTCTTATTGAAAAAAGCAGAAACACAGGTTAATACTGACAACTCTGATGTTGTCACACTCGATAGATCTCTACAAAAATCTTCAAAAGCGTTATAGCCGCAGAATTAATCTAGACCTTAGGCGTATCCAAAAAGTTTTAACCTCGCTTGGTTTTCCACACTTAGAATTATACCAACCTATTAATATTCTTGGTAGTGATGGAAAAATGAGCACCTTGACCTCACTTCAATATTTTTTACAAGCCCACAAAAAAAATGTGACTTCCTTCACTAGTCCTCACCTTTATGATTTGAGACACAGATTCTGGCTAAAAAATAGATACATCAAGATTAAAGAATTAAAAAAATATATTAAACAAGTAGAGGCTACAGGTTCACAATTAACTTTATTTGAACTATTAACCTGTGTTTATATTTTAGCAGCTAAAGATCAAAAAAATATTTACTATAATTTAGTTGAAGCGGGGTTATTATTTAAAAAAGATAGTACAAATTTATGGCCTGAACCTAAAGCTCAAATTATAACTAATATTAATTTTCAACATCAAGACTGGGTTAATCCTCAAACCTTAACTGAAATTTGTAATCAAAAATTAAGCTCACTCTCACAAAATACTACGATTTATATAGCTAAACAGCTGCCTA
>JADHRF010000025.1 GCA_016777565.1 Pelagibacteraceae bacterium | reverse complement strand
AAGGGAGACAAAATATGTCTAAAAAAGAAAAAACGTTAAAAGGAATTAAAACTCCTTCAAGACGTAAATTCTTTAAAGTAGCTGCAGCAACGGGTGCAGCAGCAGCAGCTTCAGTAGCAATGCCTAATATTGCTTTTGGTGCGCCGCAAACTTTAAAGATGCAAGCTGCATGGCCTTCTGGAGCAAATATATTCTTCGAAATGGCTGGCGACTATTGCAAAATGGTAAGCGATATGTCAGGTGGACAACTGAAGATTGATCTTCAGCCAGTTGGCGCAATCGTAAAAACTTCAGAAGTGGGACAAGCAGTAAGTTCTGGCGTAGTTGATATGGGTCACTGGGTGACTGCATATTGGTATGGTAAAAATGCTGCTGCATCACTTTTCGGAACTGGACCTTCGTACGGTATGTCATCTCAAGAAGTAATGGGATGGATGGAGTACGGTGGAGGTAGAAAACTTTACGAAGAAACTCTAGCGAAAGTTGGTTTCGACTACGTAGGGTTCTTTCATATGCCTATGCCAGCTCAGCCTTTTGGTTGGTTCAAAAAGAACGTAACTAAAGTGTCTGACGTAAAAGGAATGAAATATAGAACAGTTGGTCTAGCGACTAACGTTTTAACAGCTATGGGAATGGTTGTAAGACAACTTCCAGGTGGTGAAATTCAACCAGCGATGAAAACTGGTTTGATTGACGCTGCGGAGTTTAACAACCCAACATCTGACTCACAGTTTGGTATGCAAGATGTTTCTAAGGATTATCACTTAGGAAGCTTCCACCAATCTCAGGAGATGTTCGAAATACCTGTAAATAAAAAAACATACAACAACCTGTCGCCTGCTAATCAAGCGATCATAAAGAACGCTGCTTATGCTGCTAACACTGATAACTATTTCAAAGCGTTAGTAAGATATTCAGCTGACTTAGCAAAGTTAATGAACACACACAAAGTGAAAGTTCACCAAACTTCTGATCAAATCTTAGCTGAGCAATTAAAAGGTTGGGACAAAGTGATAGGTGATTTTAACAAGAAAGATCCTTTCTTCAAAAAAATCATAGACTCACAAAAATCGTATGCAAAAAGAGTAATGAAGTACTTGCTGATGAATCAGCCTAATTACAAATTAGCTTACGAAAATGAGTTTGGTAATATCGCTAAAGTTAAAATCTAGTTAACTTTATTAGAAATAAAAAAGGGGGCAATTATAGCCCCCTTTTTTTTATAGGATTTCATAAAAAACTAGGTTAATTTAATTTATCATGAGAGATTACATTCATTTTGCAGATCACTTAAGTACAGCAGTCGGGAAAGCTTTTTCCTGGTGCATTGTTGTATTAATGTTTGGCACTTGTTACGAAGTAGTAATGGCCTACGCCTTTAATGCTCCCACGCTTTGGAACTTCGATTTCAGCATGCAAATGTACGGAGCAATTTTCATGATGGCAGGAGCTTATACTTTGTCTACGGAAGCTCATGTAAGAGGAGATGTTATATACAGATTATTTAAACCACGAACACAAGGATATATAGATTTCGTTTTATATTTTATATTCTTTTTCCCAGGAGTATTAGCTTTAGCTTTTTATGGATTTGATTACGCCATGTTAGCGTGGAAAATAAAAGAAACTAGTTGGAGTAGTCCGGCACAAATTCAAATTTACATGGTAAAATTTATGATTCCTCTTGCGGGTGTTTTATTGACGCTTCAAGGAATCAGTGAAGTGTTTAGATGCGTTATCTGCATAAAAACAGGCCATTGGCCAGCACGGTTGGTTGTTGCCGAAGAAACAGAAAAAATTTTAATGAGAACAGCGCAAGACGAGGATCAAAAAGATGTTATCTAGTTTGTTCACTCTAACGAATCCAGAAGTAGCCATCTTGATGATGGGTATTTTTTTAATAGCTGTATTGTTAGGTTTTCCAATAGCTTTCACTTTAATGGCAATGGGCGTTGGTTTTGGTTACTACGCTTACTTTGATCCAGCAAAAATGGATCACTTGTTTGATAACAGAATATTTTCTCTGTTCGTTCAAAATACTTATACCGTTATGGATAATAACGTTCTCACCGCAGTCCCCTTATTTTTATTTATGGGTTATCTCGTTGAACGAGCTGGAATAGTCGCAAGATTATTTTTTGCTATTAGATTAGCTTCACATAAATTACCTGCATCAATGGCAGTTGCAGCTTTAATCACTTGTACTTTATTCTCTACAGCCACAGGAATTATAGGAGCTGTTGTTACTTTAATGGGGCTACTAGCTTGGCCAGCCATGGTAAAAGCAGGATACGATAAAAAATTTGCTTCAGGAATAATTTGTGCCGGTGGTTGCTTAGGAATATTAATTCCACCAAGTATTATGTTAATTGTTTACTCTGTAATTGCTCAATTATCACCTCTGAGACTATTTGCAGCCGCTATATTTCCTGGATTGTTACTTGCAGGACTTTATATATCCTATGCAATTACTCGAGCTTGGCTAAATCCATCCATAGCACCTAGACCTGCAGCAGAGGAAATTCCACCAAGAGCTGAAATTTTAAAAGAAGTGTTTGTTTCTTTCTTACCTTTATTTGCTTTAATCATGTTAGTTCTTGGAACGATTTTAGGTGGTTTTGCTACACCCGCTGAAGCCGCTGCGGTAGGAGCATTTGGATCCCTTGTACTTTCTTATTTTTATAAAACTCTTAAATGGAAAGCTTTTAAAGAGTCAGTCTTTTTAACAGCTAAAACTACAGCGATGATAATGTGGTTATTCATAGGTTCTTGGACTTTTGCATCCGTATTTTCTTATTTAGGTGGGCATGAAGTTTTTGAGCACTTTTTTACGTCTATGGATTTAGCTCCTTGGCAGTTTTTAGTTATCACTCAAATCATTATTTTTTTATTAGGCTGGCCACTTGAATGGACAGAGATTTTAATTATCTTTGTTCCAATATTTTTACCGTTATTAGCGCTTTATGGAATTAACCCTTATTTCTTCGCAATGTTGATTGCGTTAAATCTACAAACTTCATTTTTAACTCCACCGATGGCTATGTCAGCCTATTATTTAAAAGGTGTTCAGAGCAAAAATGTTGAACTTATGCAGATATTCGCTGGCATTATGCCTTTCTTGGGAATCGTTATATTTGCAATGTTTTTAATGTATATGTTTCCTGGGATCGCTCTCTGGTTACCAGACGCTTTATTTGCAAACTAAAAAACCATGATAGATATTTATTCGTTATCAACTAATGAATTAGTTGCAAAATTAAGATCGGGAGATATTTCAAGTGTTGAAGTATGTAATGCTTATATAGACAGAATAAATAAATATGAAAAAGATGTTAAAGCCTGGTCTTTCCTAGATAAAAAAATTCTTTTAGAGAAAGCAGAAGAGGCAGATGTATATCGGAAAACTGGTAAACCCATAGGGCCATTACACGGTTTACCTATAGCTATTAAAGATATTATAGCTACCTATGACATGCCAACTGAGTGTGGAAGTATTTTAAGAAAAGGTGTCACTGGAGCTGCGGATGCAGAGGTAGTTAATTTAATTAAAGCTTCTGGAGCATTAGTTATGGGAAAAACTGTAACTACGGAATTTGCTTATTTCGATCCTGGCAAAACTACTAATCCTCATGATTATACTAGAACACCAGGTGGTTCATCGAGTGGTTCAGCTGCTGTTATTGCCGCTCACATGGCTCCATTATCTATCGGCACACAGACAAATGGTTCTGTTATACGACCTGCCTCTTATTGTGGAGTTGTTGGTTACAAACCATCATTTGGATTAATTTCACGAACAGGAATTTTAAAACAATCATCAAAGCTAGATCATGTTGGTGTCTTCGGAAAGACAGTAGAAGATGTTGCTTTATTTACAAAAACATTAATCAAAAAAGATATTTTAGATGAAGATACAATTCATTATGCAGCAGATGAAATGTTAGAAGTTTGTAAAAAAGGACCTATTTTTGAACCAAAATTTATATTTTATAAAACAAGCAGTTGGAAAAAAATTAGCAAAGAATCACAGAAAGCTTTTGAGTTTTTATTAAAGGAATTTAAAAAAAATATAGAAGTATTTGATGAACCTTCTTATTTTAAAGATATTCCAAAATATCATAAAATTATTCATGAAACTGATATGGCAAATAGCTTCCAAGATTATTATAAAAAATCTAAAAAGAAAATGGGAAAAAAATTAGTTGAAGCTATCGAGAGAGGTTATAAATATTCAGCAAAAGAATATGTAGATGCAGTAGATTTTATGAAGCAAAGCTATAAATCTTATAGCGAAGTTTTTGAGGATTATTATGGTGTTATAACACCAGCTTCGACTGGAGTTGCAGATAAAGGGTTATTGTCTACAGGTAGTCCAGAGTTGAGTACAATCTGGACTTATATGGGATTACCTGCAATTTCTCTTCCTTTACTTAGCGGTGAAAATAACTTACCATTAGGAGTTCAATTAGTTGGCGATAAGCTTGACGACTTAAGGTTTTTAGCTTCAGCAAACTGGTTGGAAAAAAATTGTAAGGAAAAGAATGATTAATAAATTAACAATGCTCATCGGCGTTTTGCTAGCAATATTTTTTCTTGGTGGGTTAGCAACCACACTTACTAGATCTATGATGATAGGTTTTTTCGATGTTTTACCAGTTTACATTTTTATGGGTATCGCTATTGGTATGATGTTGTATGAAGCGTATATAGAAACCAAATAGTAAGCTTCATCTAAATTGAAAAAGCTAAATAACAATTATCTTCCTTATATTTTACTATTAATTCAGCCTGCTTTTATGGCCAGTAATTTGGTAGTAGGTCGTGGCGGAGTAGAATATGTACCCCCTATTTCATTAGCATTTTGGAGATGGTTTTTTGTCATTTTAATACTTTTACCTTTTACTTATCAAAAAATATTTGACAATTTTAAAGCTTTAAAAAAAGAATGGAAAAAATTATTTTTTTTAGGTTTTATGGGATGTGGAGTCTGTGGTGCCTTCCCATTTATGGCCGGAGTTACAACCACAGTGGCTAATATGGGAATTATATACACATCCTCACCTATTTTTATAATTTTAATCTCATCATATTTTTATAAAGAGCGTTTGAATCTTGTTCAGTTTTTAGGCCTAGCATTATGCTTTACTGGCGTTGTTTCAATTATTGCTAAAGGAGACCTTGGCCTATTAATTAGTCTTAAATTTACTTCGGGAGATTTGTGGATGTTAGGTGCTGCAATTGGTTGGGCTTTATACTCTGTATTTTTGCTTAATTGGAAAAGTAAATTTAGTTTGTTTTCAAGATTTACCATTATAGCTTTTTTTGGGGCTGTGTCCTTGTTGCCATTTTCATTAATTGAAAATTATTTCTTTAGACCTGTAATATTTAATGAAGGTTTTTATTTTTGGACTATATTTGCAGCCATTTCTCCTGGAATAATAGCCTTCTCTTTATATGCCCAAGTTCAAAAAAATTTAGGTGCTTCTGTTACTGGCTTTACTTTATATCTATTTACAGTCTACGGTGCTTTTTATGGCATAGTGCTTTTTGGAGAAATGTTAAAAAGTTTTCATTACTTTGGAGCAATATTAGTTTTTGCAGGGATGTTTTTTGTAAAAAAGAAAAAAATTTAATTTAATTGTAAAAGACCTTTAGCAAAATATTCAGCATTAAAGGGATGTAAATCTGTTTCATTTTCACCCATTCCAACTGCTAAGATAGGAAGTTTATATTTTTTACATATAGCCAAAACAATCCCTCCTTTTGCAGTGCTATCGAGTTTAGTTATAATCAATCCAGTGACGTTATGTATTTTAGTAAATTCTTCAACTTGGTTTAAGGCATTTTGACCAGTAGTTGCATCCAAGACCAAAATAGTTTCATTGGGAAAATTTTGATCAATTTTTTTTAAAACATTAAATATTTTTTTATATTCGTCCATTAAATTTTTTTTATTTTGCATTCGGCCAGCAGTATCGATTAAAGCAACATCGATATTTTTTTCTTTTGCATAAGTAGCTGTTTTATACGCGACTGAGGCAGGATCGCTTCCAGTATCTGATTTAATAATATTAACATTAATCTTATTAGACCAAAGTTCTAATTGTTCAATAGCTGCTGCTCGAAAGGTATCTGCCGCCCCAAAAACTAGAGATTTTTTATTATCTTTATAAAATTTACCTAATTTTCCTATCGTAGTTGTCTTTCCAACTCCATTTACTCCTGAAACAATAATTATTGTAGGTTTGCTTGAATTTAAGGAAAGTAAATCTTTTTCAAAAGGACTCAAAATATTTGATATTTTCTTAGCTAAAATTTTAATAACTTCTTTAGAGTCTGTTAAACTTTTATCAATCTTTAGTTTCTCAAATTCTTTTTTTAGTTCGTTAGCAGTTTCAACACCAACATCTGCACTTATTAAAAAGTCCTCAAATTGAGAAAGAATAGTTTGATCAATTTTTTTTTTAGAAAATATATTTTTAATACCTGATGATAAATTTGAAGAACTCAGGTTAAGACCCTTTTTAAATTTATCGAATAAACTCATTTTAAATCTCAAGTTTAGTATGTTTTATTTCTGAGACAGGCCCCGTCATAAAAATATTTAGATCCTTATCTACTTCTATTTTTAAAATTCCTTCTTTAAATTTAATATTGATATCATTTTCTGTTAATTTTTTACTTAATGATGCAACAGCTGTAGCACACGCAGCTGTTCCACAGGCTTTTGTCAAACCAGCGCCACGCTCCCAAACATTTACAGTAATATTATTTTTGTCATTTATTTGTGCAAATGTAACATTAACTTTTTCAGGGAATATCTCGTGATTTTCAATTTTAGGACCCAGTATTTTAAGATCATATTTAAAACAGTCTTTAACAAAAAAAACTATATGAGGATTACCTACATTTAAACTGAATCCACTAGTAAATGTCTTACCGTCTATGTTTAAAGTTATATTGTCGTGATCTAATTCTTTTATTAATGGAATTTTATCCCAGTCAAAAATAGGTTTTCCCATTCCAAGCTTTACATTAAAATCCCCAATAATATTTGCGTCAAGAAATCTATTATTTGTTTTTAATTTAATTTTGTTTGTGTTCAAATCTTTGCTTAAAAGATAAGCTACACATCTACTTCCATTTCCGCACGCATTTATCTCGTTTCCATCAGAGTTAAAAATAGTTATTGGAAAAGCTCTATCAACTTCTTTCTCAATAAAAATTAATTGATCAAATTCAATATTACGATGAAAAGACACTCGACTACCTAACTCAAGTATTTTATCTTTAGATATGTTTATCGAGTTTTGTCTTCTATCTATAATAATAAAGTTGTTTCCTAGCCCATCCATTCTAAAAGCATTAATTACTGCCATAATAGATGATTAGTATAATTATTCATTGACTTTTAAAACCCCAAATTGTAGCTTCAGCCACTTTCCGCAAATGCATATGTTTTTGCGGTGCTCTTAGAAATAAGAGGATCGACACTAGTCAGCGAAGGTTCGCCCACTAGTGCGATTGGTGTTGCTTGATCAAAAATGTTTGAAAATTTATCAAATAAATTAGAGACTATTTTCTCTAAACTTAAAACGGCTCCCTCTTTAAACGAGGAACAAGTAGATGCTGGTTTGAAAGAAATACGTTTAGCCTTATTAGAAGCTGATGTTGCGCTTTCTGTAACTAAAGAATTTATTGAAAAAATTAGTCCGAAAGCTATTGGCCAAGAAATTTTGAAATCGATATCTCCAGGTCAAATGATAGTTAAGATTGTTTACGATGAATTAGTAAACTTTTTAGGTGAAAAAAATCAAGAACTTAACCTAAGTGTAGCTCCTCCAGCTTGCATTCTTTTAGTAGGTTTGCAAGGATCGGGTAAAACAACTAGTGCAGCAAAGTTAGCTAAATTGATAGAAAAAAAATTTAATAAAAAGGTTTTTTTAGTTAGTCTGGATGTTTATCGTCCAGCCGCTCAGGAACAACTAAAAGTTTTAGCCGAGGCAAATCAAATTAATCACTTGCCAGTAATTAACGGACAACAACCTTTAGATATAACAAAAAGAGCATTAAGTGCTGCGAAACTTAATGGATCAGATGTTGTTATTTTTGACACAGCAGGACGTACTCAGGTTGATCTTGCGATGATGAATGAAATTAAACAAATTAAGATCTTAGTAAAACCAGTCGAAACTATTTTAGTGGCAGACTCACTAACTGGTCAAGTTGCTGCAAACGTAGCTAAAGAATTTGACAAAACAGTAGATATTTCAAGTATCATTCTAACAAGAACAGATGGTGACGGCCGAGGTGGAGCCGCATTAAGCATGAAACATATTACCAATAAACCAATTAAATATATTGGTGTTGGAGAAAAAATAGATGATTTAGAAATATTTTACCCGGAACGAATAGCCAATCGAATTCTTGGAATGGGCGATGTCGTTTCTCTTGTAGAAAAAGCATCCGAAGGAATGGATGAAGAAAAATTAAAAAATGCTGAAGAACAATTTAAAAAAGGGCTATTTACATTAGATGACTATTTATCTCAACTAAGACAAATGAAAAAAATGGGTGGCATGGAGGGAGTTTTATCTCTTTTGCCAGGAGTTAATAAAATAAAAAAACAAATGGAAAATGCCTCAATAGATGAAAAAATTATTTCAATAAATGAGGCAATAATTCTCTCAATGACAAAAAAAGAAAGAGAAGAACCAAAAGTAATAAACGGCTCAAGAAAAAAAAGAATAGCTATTGGAGCCGGAACTGACATTTCAACAATTAACAAGCTATTGAAACAATTCAAAATGACAACAGAAATGATGAAAAAGATGTCAAAAGGCAACAAGAACCCAATTCCATCTGGAGCTATTCCAGATGAATTGTTAAATCAGTTAAAACCAAAATGAAAGGAAACCAATGTTAAAAATTAGACTATCAATGGGCGGAGTTAGAAAAAGACCAATTTATAAAATTGTGATTGCAGACAGTAGAGCTGCAAGAGATGGAAAATTTATAGAAAAAATAGGATCTTTTAATCCTCTTTTACCTAAAGATCACAAAGAAAGAATTTCTGTAGAAGCTGAAAGAGTTAAACACTGGATAAGCAGAGGTGCAAAACCAACTTTGAGAGTCTCACGAATTTTAGGTGAAGCTCAAATCATGCCAATGCCAAAAGCAGGAAACAATCCTCTTAAAGCTGTACCTAAAAAAGAAAGAAAAAAGGGCGATGATAAAGAAGCACCAAAAGCAGAGCCAGCTAAAACAGAAGCACCAAAAGCAGAGCCAGCTAAAACAGAAGCACCAAAAGCAGAGCCAGCTAAAACAGAAGCACCAAAAGCAGAGCCAGCTAAAACAGAAGCACCAAAAGCAGAACCAAAAAAAGAAGAATCAAAAAAGGATTAGAATAAAAAAAATCTAAATGTTAAATGTTAAAATCTTCTCTTTATATCCAGAATTATTTCCTGGCCCTTTAGATATTGGCCTTTATAAAAAAGCGAGGTGGAAAAAAATATGGTCTTTAGAGACAATTAATATTAGAGATTACTCCAAAGATAGACACAAGACAGTAGATGACACCCCCTATGGAGGAGGTAGTGGCATGTTATTAAGAGCAGATATTATAGCTGAGGCTTTAGATAAAAATATAAAAAAAAAGAAAAAAGAAAAGATTATTTATCTTTCTCCAAAAGGAAAAAAATTTGATCAAAGTATGGCTAAAAAACTTAGTAAGCTAAAAAATTTGAATATAATTTGTGGGCACTTTGAAGGAATTGATCAAAGAGTTTTAGAAACAAGAAATATAGAAGAAGTAAGTTTAGGAGATTATGTTCTATCTGGTGGAGAAACAGCATCATTTGTTTTTCTTGATGCAATTATTCGTTTATTGCCAGGCGTGCTGGGCAATAAATTTTCTACTCAAGAGGAGAGTTTTGAAAAACATTTGTTGGAATATCCGCAATATACAAAACCTCAAAAATGGGGAAAAAAAACACCCCCAGAAGTGCTTTTGTCAGGTGATCATGCTAAAATAAAGGGGTGGCGTTTAGCTCAATCTGAGGTTATAACACGTCGCCTAAGACCAGATTTGTGGGAAAAATACAATAAAAAGTTTAAAAAATGAAAAATATTGAAGATATTAACAAAGCATCAGTCACTAAAATACTCTCAACTAAAAAAATTACAGATTTTAGTCCGGGGGACACAATTAAAGTAGGTGTTAAAATTATAGAAGGAAAAAAAGAACGTATTCAATATTTTGAAGGCGTTTGTATTGCAAAAAAAAATAGAGATATTAATTCATCTTTTACAGTAAGAAAAATATCATTCGGTGAAGGTGTTGAGAGAACTTTTGCACTTTACAGTCCAGTAGTTGACTCTGTAAAAGTAATCAGATCAGGTAAAGTACGAAGAGCAAAACTTTACTACCTAAGAGACAGAACAGGTAAATCTGCAAGAATTGCTGAAAAAATTAAAAAGAAAATTGGAATTGATGTCGTTGCAAAACCGGCTGAGAAAATTGAGCCTACTCAAACAAAAGTAGAAGAATTAAATAAAGAATCTAAGAAAGAAGCTCCAGAAAAAAATAAAGCTGCGAGCCAGGAAAATAAATAATTTATTTTTTAATGTCCAAAACATTATACGACAAGATCTGGGAAGATCATATAGTTCACCGGCAGAGTGATGGTACTGAACTTTTGTATGTTGATCGTCATTTAATCCATGAAGTTACAAGCCCACAAGCTTTTGAAGGTTTAAGAATTAATAAAAGAAAAGTTAGGAGGCCAGATTTAACTTTAGCCGTAGCGGATCACAACGTTCCAACCTCTGATAGGTCTAAAGGAATTAAAGATGAAGATTCTAGAATTCAAGTTGATACATTAAGAAATAATTGTAATGAATTTTCGGTAGAATTATTTGATATGAACGACAAAAGACAAGGTATTGTTCATATCATTGGACCCGAACAAGGTTTTACTCAACCAGGTACAGTCATTGTATGTGGTGACAGTCATACTGCAACGCATGGTGCTTTTGGAGCGCTTGCATTTGGCATTGGAACTTCTGAAGTTGAACATGTTTTATCAACCCAGACTTTAATTCAAAAAAAATCCAAAAATTTAAGAATAAATGTTAATGGTAAATTACCGATAGGAGTTACAGCAAAAGATGTCATTTTAAAAATTATAGGTACTATAGGTACGGCAGGTGGAACGGGTTATGTTATTGAGTTCGCGGGTGATGTTATTAAAAATTTAAGTATGGAAGAAAGAATGACTGTTTGCAATATGACAATTGAAGCAGGAGCTAGAGCAGGCTTAATAGCTCCAGATCAAAAAACTTTTGACTATTTGAAAGGAAAACCAAAATCACCAAAAGCTGAAAGTTGGAAAAAAGCATTAGCGTTTTGGAAAACGCTTAATTCAGACAAGGATGCAAAATTTGATAAAGAAGTAAGTATAAATGCTGATGAGATAGAACCGTTAGTAACTTGGGGGACTTCACCACAAGATGTAGCATCTGTAACAAGCAGCATTCCTGATCCTGAACAAGAAAAAGATGAAGAGAGAAAAGTAGCTATGTATAGATCTTTGGAATATATGGGCCTTAAGCCAAATGTTAAGATTAGTGAAATAAAAATAGATAAAGTTTTTATCGGAAGTTGTACAAATGGTAGAATTGAAGACCTAAGGAATGCTGCAAAAATTGTAAAAGGTAAAAAAGTTGCAAAAACTGTAAGTGCCATGGTGGTCCCTGGGTCTGGGTTAGTTAAAACTCAAGCTGAACAAGAAGGTCTGGACAAAATATTTATTCAAGCTGGATTTGACTGGAGAGAACCTGGTTGTTCAATGTGTCTAGCAATGAATGCTGATAAATTAAACCCGCGAGAAAGATGTGCATCGACATCAAACAGAAATTTTGAGGGACGACAAGGTCGTGGTGGAAGAACTCATTTACTTAGTCCAGCTATGGCAGCAGCAGCTGCAATCGATGGATACCTAACTGATGTAAGAAAGTTTCAATAGTATGGAAAAATTTAATAAATTAAAAAGTATACCTGCGTACATGCCGCTTCTAAATATCGACACAGATATGATTATTCCAAAACAGTTTTTAAAGACAATTAAAAGAACTGGTTTAGGAAAAAATTTATTTTTTGAAATGAGATATGACGAAAAAGGCAAAATAATTAAAGATTTTATTTTTAACAAAAAGCCTTTTAACGAGTCAAAAATACTTTTAGCTGGTAAAAATTTTGGATGTGGCTCTTCTCGTGAACATGCGCCCTGGGCCCTATTAGATTTTGGAATTAAATGTGTAATAGCACCAAGCTTTGCAGATATTTTTTATAACAATTGTTTTAAAAATGGAATTCTACCAATAGTATTAAATGAAAAAATAATTCAAGAAATAGCAGAATACTCTAAAAGAGAGGAAAATATTGAGATCAAATTAGAATCCCAAGAAATTTTATTTGGTAATAAAGCCGTTAAATTTGATTTAGATTTATTTAAAAAAAAATGCTTATTAGAAGGTTTGGATGATATTGCATTATCTTTAAAAAAATTACCAAATATTCAGAACTATGAAACAAAAATTAAAAACTCAAAACCGTGGTTAACGAACAATGATTAAAGTGAAAAAAAGAAAAATTTTATTATTACCAGGAGATGGTATTGGTCCTGAAGTAATAGCGGAAGTTAAAAAAATTTTAGAATGGCTAAACAAAAACAAATCTTTAGATTTTGAAATAGAAGAGGGATTAGTTGGCGGTATTTCTTATGATAAACATAAAAATCCTATTACTGATGAAGTTTTTTACAAAGCTTTAGAGAGTGAGGCAGTTATACTAGGAGCTGTTGGAGGACCTAAGTGGGATAATTTAGAGTTTGCCAAAAGACCAGAGCGTGCACTTTTAAAACTTAGAAAAGAACTTAAATTATTTGCTAATCTGAGGCCAGCTATATGTTTTAAACAATTAGTAGATGCATCAAGCTTAAAGCCAGAGATTATATCAGGCTTAGATATTATGATTGTAAGAGAACTTACGGGAGGTATTTATTTTGGAGAACCAAGAGGAATAATGCCGATTGAAAACGGTGAACGAAAAGGGTTAAACACGCATAGTTATACCACAAGTGAAATTCACAGAGTTGCAAGGGTCGCTTTTGAATTAGCAAAAAAAAGAAAAAATAAAGTAACATCTTGTGAAAAATCTAATGTAATGGAAGCAGGCGTTCTTTGGAAAGAGGAGGTACAAGCATTGCATGATAAAGAATTTAAAAAAATAGAACTCAAACATATGTTAGCTGATAACTGTGCAATGCAACTTTTAAGAGATCCAAAACAGTTTGATGTTATTGTAACAGATAATTTATTTGGTGATATTTTATCTGACGAGGCAGCAATGCTAACAGGTTCGTTAGGTTTATTACCTTCAGCTTCGCTAGGAACTAAAGATAAAAATGGAAAAATGAGATCGATGTACGAACCTATTCATGGCTCGGCGCCAGATATAGCAGGAAAAAATGTAGCAAATCCAATAGCAAGTATTTTAAGTTTATCGATGGCCTTAAGATACTCTCTTGACCTTGATACTGAAGCTAATCTAATAGATTCAGCAGTTCAAAAAGTACTAGATGATGGACTTAGAACAAAAGATATAATGTCTTCTGAAAAAAAAGAAGTAGGTACATCAGTTATGGGCGATGCTATTATTAGTAAACTAAAATAGAAATATTTTTATGAATTTTGCAATAGTTGGCGCAACAGGCAATGTGGGTCGTAAAACAATCAACATACTTGAGAAGTCAAAAATTAAAATTGATAATCTTTTTTTAGTTGCTTCAAAAAAAAGTGCAGGAAAAATTATATATTTTAAAAAAAAGAAAATTAAAATTGAAGCTCTAGAGAAGTATAATTTTGCAAAAGCACAAATTACAATTTTTGCGGCTGGAAGTTTAATAGCAAAAAAATGGGCTCCAATCGCTGCAAAAAGAACTATTGTTATTGATAATTCAAAATATTTTAGGATGGATAAAAATATTCCTTTAGTAGTACCTGAGGTTAATAAAAGTGCTCTTAAAATTTATAAAAAAAAAAATATTATTTCCAATCCAAATTGTTCAACAGCGCAATTAGTTTTAGCATTAAAGCCTTTACACGATAAATTTAAAATTAAAAGAGTTATAGTTTCAACTTACCAAGCTGTTTCTGGGGCAGGCAAAGCATCTATGGATGAATTATTTAGTCAGACTAGAAATTATTTAAAAGGTAAAAAAGTTAAATCAAAGAACTTTACTAAGCAAATAGCATTTAATTTAATTCCTCATATCGATAAATTCATCAAAGACGGATATACTAAAGAAGAATGGAAAATAGAAAATGAAACAAGAAAGATTTTAGACCCAAGCATTAAAATGACAGCTACATGCGTTAGAGTGCCTGTAAGAACATCACATTCAGAATCCGTAAATATTGAATTTAAAAAATCTTTCAGCTTGAACAAGGTTAGGGAATTACTAAAAAAAGCTCCTGGCTGCAAAGTAATAGATACGCAAAAAAACGGGGGATACATAACTCCATTTGAGGCGGAGGGAAGCTATTTGACATATATTTCTAGAATTAGAAAAGATAACTCAAATAAAAAAGCATTAAATCTATGGGTAGTTTCAGACAATTTACTTAAGGGTGCTGCATTAAATACGGTTCAGATTGCTGAAGTTTTAATTAAAAAGTATATTAAATAAGATGTACGAAAAAAATCCTTTATCACCTCACCTACAAATTTATGGGTGGCAAATTTCATCACTTCTTTCAATTACGCATAGAGTTGTTGGTGTCGTAAATATTATTGCTATAACTTTACTTTGTTTTTGGACAATCTTCTTATCACTCGGTGAACAAAATTATGAAGTAGTTGAAATTTTTTTTAAGTCATTTTTTGGAAAGTTTATTATAATGAGTTTGACCTGGTCTTTTAGTTTTCATTTATTAAATGAATTAAGGCATTTAATTTGGGATTTAGGATATGGTTTTGATGTTAAAATTTCTAAGATCACAGGAGTGATAACTATCGTTGGTTCCTTAATTTTAACAGTTTTGATTTACTTACTTGGAAGAAGTTTCATTTAGTATGCACCATTCTACAAAAAAATGGTTATTAACAAAAATCAGTTCAGTTTTGCTGATTCCACTAATGCTCTGGTTTATAATTAATTTAGTGTCAATTTATGACGGGGAATATAATGCTGTAATTAGTTTTTTTTCTAAAAATTCTTCGAAATTTTTATATTCTTTGTTTGTATTTACTGCCTTTTCTTTTTTTAGTTTAACGATTAGTGAGGTTTTTGAAGATTATATTAAGGATGAAAAAACTAAAAATGTCGCAACTAAAATGCTGTATATTTTTGCTATAATCATATCTTTAGTAACAATATTTAGTATATTAAAATTAAATTAATGAGCTCATATAAAATTATAGATCACGAGTACGACGTTTTAGTTCTTGGAGCCGGGGGCTCAGGGTTGAGAGCTGCAGTAGGTCTATCAGAAGCAGGGTTGAAGACCGCTTGTATATCTAAAGTTTTTCCAACTCGTAGTCATACTTCAGCAGCACAAGGCGGTATCTCTGCTGCTCTAGGAAATATGGGCGAGGACGATTGGAGGTGGCATATGTATGATACCGTCAAAGGGTCTGACTGGCTAGGGGATCAGGATGCAATCGAATATCTATGCAAAGAAGCACCACGAGCTGTGATTGAGCTCGAAAGATATGGCGTCCCTTTCAGTAGAACTGAGGATGGTAAAATATACCAGAGACCTTTTGGAGGAATGACAAAAAATTATGGTAATGGAACAGTCCAAAGAACTTGCGCCGCCGCTGACAGAACTGGACACGCAATACTTCACACACTTTATGGTCAAGCTTTGAAACATAACACTGAATTTTTTATAGAATATTTTGCTTTAGACTTGATAATGAAAAATGGAGAGTGCAAAGGTGTGATTGCCTGGAATCTAACAGATGGAACTATACATAGGTTTAGATCCCACATAACTATTATTGCTACAGGAGGATATGGAAAAGTTTATCAAACAGCAACTTCAGCGCACACATGCACAGGTGATGGTAACGCAATGGTTTTAAGAGCTGGATTACCACTTCAAGATATGGAGTTTGTTCAATTTCATCCGACAGGAATTTATGGTGTAGGCACTCTAATAACAGAGGGAGTTAGAGGTGAAGGGGGATTTCTGGTTAACAGTGAAGGTGAAAGATTCATGGAAAGATACGCACCAAATGCAAAAGATTTAGCCTCAAGGGATGTTGTAAGTAGATCAATGGAAATTGAAATAAACGAAGGACGCGGAGCAGGGAAAAATAAAGATCATATATACTTACACTTGGACCACTTAGACAAAAAAGTAATTGATGAAAGACTACCTGGTATATCTGAGGCTGCAAAAACTTTTGCAAATATAGATGTGAATAAACAACCAATACCTGTTGTTCCTACAGTCCATTATAACATGGGAGGAATTCCAACTAACTATAAAGCAGAAGTTTTGACACTTAACGGTTCAGAAAAAACTGTACCAGGTTTAATGGCTATAGGTGAGGCAGCATGTGTATCTGTTCATGGCGCTAATAGATTAGGATCAAACTCACTAATTGATTTAGTAGTTTTTGGAAGAGCAGCAGCTAAAAGAGCAGCCGAACTTATTAAACCAGGCACACCTCACGAAGAAGTAGCTCAAAGTGAAACAGATAAGTGTTTAGACAGATTTGATAAAATAAGAAATTCTAATGGAGGGACGAAAACTGCCGATTTGAGGGCATCTATGCAAAAGACCATGCAAACTAAATGTGCTGTATTTAGAACAGATAAAACTTTAAAGGAGGGCGTAAATCAAATTAGAAAGCCTTTGGACGGTATGAATGATCTATCTATAGGTGACAAATCATTAATTTTTAACACAGATTTAGTTGAGACATTAGAGTTTGATAATTTAATTAGTCAGGCTTTAACTACTATGGACTCAGCCTACAACCGAAAAGAAAGTAGAGGAGCTCATGCAAGAGAGGATTTTACAAAGCGTGATGATAAAAATTTTATGAAGCATACATTAGCTTGGCAAGATGGTGATAAAGTTACAATAAAGTACAGAGATGTTCACGCACGTACCCTTAGCAATGATGTTCAGTATTTTCCGCCGAAGGAAAGAGTTTATTAAAAATGGTGCAATTTAATTTGCCACAAAATTCTAAGATCCTTAAAGGCAAATACTATAAAGACAAAACAAATTCTCCTAATTTAAAAAAAGTAAATATTTACAGATGGGACCCGTCTGATGGCCTCAATCCAAGAATTGATACTTTTGAAGTTGACATGAATAATTGTGGACCAAAAGTTTTGGATATTCTTTTTAAAATTAAAAATGAGATTGACTCTACCTTAACTTTTAGAAGATCCTGTGCACATGGAGTTTGTGGATCA
>JADHRF010000024.1 GCA_016777565.1 Pelagibacteraceae bacterium | reverse complement strand
TGGCAACACGACATGAGTCCACCAAGTGAAAAATTTTTGGATACAAAAACAAATGAAATAAAAAAAATAAGTATTGTTCCTAAACCAAAACAATCACCTCACCCTCCTATATGGCAAGTAGTGGACGGTGCTAGATCAATAGAGTGGGCAGCTCAAAATGGTTTAAATACCATAATGTGGATTCCAACAGTTAAGGCTTTAAAGAAAAGATTTGAAATATATAGAGATGCAAAATCAAAAGCTGAAAACAGAGATGTTCCATTAGGAGAAGGTATTTCTTTAGTAAGAGACATGTTTGTTGCTGAAACTATGGAAGAGGCTGAAAAATTAGCTGGTGAGCATATCATTAATTATATGAGATGGGTTTGTCACTGGAGAGGGTTAGGAAATCATATGGATCCAGGTGAAGAATTACCAGAGACAAAACATAAATTAGATCTTTTAAATTATGATTTTTTACATAAAAGAAATTTATTATTTGGAACACCTGAATATGTGGTGAATAAAATTAATGAATTAAAATCAGAGTTAAACTTACAAAATTTACAAGTTTGGTCAAACTTTCCTGGGATTAACCATGAAGCTTGTATGAGAAGTATAAAGCTGTTTAATGATGAAGTGATACCTAAAATTAATTTTAATAAAGACAATATAGAGAAAGCCAGTTAGTGAAACTTGAATTAAGAAAGTTTACAAAATTTGTTGATAAAACTTTTATTGAAGGTGGAAAAGAAGCTAAAGAACCAGTTTTACTAGTCTCAGTAGCAGCTGTTTTTAAAAACCCTTGGACTGGTCAAGGATTTGTTGAAGATTTAAAGCCAATTATTTTAGATCTTGCTCCAAAGCTTGGTGATATTTTAGTTCCAGAATTAATTAAAGAGATTGGATCACCAGAAAAAATTTTAGCTTATGGTAAAGCTGGAACTGTCGGGTTGAATGGTGAGATAGAACATGCTTCTGCTTTTATTCATACTTTAAGATTTGGAAATAAATTTAGAGATGCTGTTGGTGGGACATCTTATTTAAGTTTTACTAATACAAGAGGTCCTGCAGGATCAAAAATATCAATTCCAATGATGCACAAAACAGACTCTGGTTTAAGACCTTACTATTTAACTCATGAGTTCACTATTCATGACGCACCTTTTGATGATGAAATTGTAATTGCGATAGGTGGAGCATCAAGCGGTAGGGCGCATGCTAGAACTGGAGATCGTTATCAAGATATGAAAGAAATGGGATTAGATCCCAAATAATTTAATGTCAAAAAATTTTGATCCAAATCAAAATTATTATTTTTTTAATAAAAAAAAATCTATCCCTGTTGTTTTTATCCATGGTGTTGGTCTGGATCATCAAATGTGGGTTAAACAAGTTAATTATTTAAATGAATTTTCAATTTTGACATATGATTTACTGGGTCACGGAAAAACCCCATTTAATAAAGACAAACTAAGTCTTAAAGATTTTTCTGATCAACTTTTAGGGCTTTTGGATTATTTAAAAATAGAAAAAATAAACCTTGTTGGTTTTTCCTTGGGTTCTTTAATTGCTTTAGACTTTTCATCACGTTATCAAGAAAAAATAGATAAACTAATATTAATTGGAACTACATATAAAAGATCTGATCAAGAAAGATCCCTTGTATTAGAAAGATATAATCAAGCTAAATTAAATAAACCAATATCTAAACAAGCATTAAAAAGATGGTTTAGTGACAAATATTTGGAAAATAACCCAGAAACTTATAATTTATTTATAAATCTATTAAACAAAAAACCAGATGATCATAAGAACTTTCTTAAAGCCTATGAATTATTTGCAAACCATTATGATAATTTCGAAGACATAAAAAAAATAGATCGAAAAACTTTGGTAATGACTGGTTCAGACGATACCGGTTCAACTCCAGCAATGTCCAAAGATTTGGTTAAAGACCTTGTTAATTCTACTTATATTGAAATTCAAAATGGAAAACATCTTTGTAGTATAGAATGTGCAGATGATGTAAATATAAATATTAAAAATTTTATTAATAATTAAATGACAAAAATTCAAGACTTTAAAATGTATATTAATGGTGAATGGGTTGAGTCATCTTCTGGAAAAAAAATAGAAACATTAAATCCTGAAAATAATGAAGTTTGGGCAACTGTTCCTGAAGCCAATGAAAAAGATGTAGATAAAGCTGTTCAATCAGCTCAAAAAGCTTTTGAAAATAATTGGTCTACACTTCATCCAAGAGAAAGAGCAAAGTACTTAAAACTAATTGCTGATCAACTAAGAGCTAACGCAGAACATCTTGGAAGAGTTGAAACAATTGATACTGGAAAACTTTTTAGGGAAACAAAAACTCAAGCAAATTATATTGCAGAATATTATGATTATTTTGCAGGTTTAGCTGACAAGGTAGAAGGAACTGTTGTTCCAATAGATAAACCAGACATGCAAGTTACGACCACAAGGATACCCATTGGAGTTGTGGCTGCAATTATTCCTTGGAATTCTCAAATGCTATTAACAGCTGTTAAACTTGCTCCTGCTCTTGCAATGGGAAATACTGTTGTAATTAAAGCATCTGAGCTTGCTCCCGTAACTCTTTTAGAGTTTGCAAAGTTAATTGATAAAGCTGGAATACCAAAAGGAGTAGTTAATATAATTACTGGTTTAGGTGAACCTTGTGGTAAAGCTTTGACTACGCACAATCTTGTAGAAAGAATAGCTTTTACTGGTGGTCCTGAAACTGCAAAACACATTGTAAAAAACTCTGCTGAAAATTTATCTCAAGTAAGTTTAGAACTTGGTGGAAAGAGTCCAGTTGTTGTATTTGATGATGCAGATCAAGAAAATGCTTTAAATGGGATAACTGCAGGAATATTTGGAGCAAGTGGTCAAAGTTGCATTGCAGGATCTAGACTTTATCTACAATCTAATATTTATGAAGAATTTTTGAAAAAATTAATTTTAAAAGCAGAAAAAATAAAATTAGGTGGTCCAATGGAAAAAGATACTCAAATGGGGCCATTAAATAGTTTTAAACAATTAGAAAATATTGAAAAAAATATTAAAGCAACTATTGATCAAGGTGGAAAAGTAAGATGTGGTGGAAAAAGATCTTCTGTTTCCAATAAAGGTTACTACTTTCCAGCAACAATTATAGAATGTGACAATCACAATCTTCCTGTTGCAGAAAACGAATTGTTTGGTCCAATATTATCAGTTATGAAATTTGATAAAGAGGATGAGGTAATAAATAAAATGAATGATAATAAGTATGGCCTTTCATCTGGAGTTTATACATCTAACTTTGCTCGAGGATTAAGGGTGTCTAAAGCTATACGTGCTGGAATAGTTTTTATAAATACATACAGATTGATTTCTCCAATGGCTCCATTTGGTGGGATCAAGGATAGCGGTTATGGTAAAGAAGCAGGAATTGAGTCTATAAAAGAATATACTAGAATAAAGACCACATGGTACAATTCATCTGACAAACCGATGACTGACCCATTTACAATGGGATAGAATTTGCCTTTAAAACATTTATTAATCTTACTTTTTATTGCTATAGCTCATGGAAGTGCATTTCCTTTCACTAAATTAGTTTTAAATGACTCGGTCCCACCAATTCTAATGGCGTCACTAAGAATGGGATTGGTGTTATTAATTTTAATTCCCTTTTGGAAATTTAAAATACCAAAAAAGAAATATATGCCTTCACTTGTAGCTTTTTCAATTTCAATGGGTGTAATGGTTTATGTGTTTATGACACTTGCTTTATACTATTCCTCTATTATCTCACCTGTGATTGTAGGCTCCCAATTGGCAATACCTTTTGGAATTCTTGCAAGTGCATTCATGTTAAATGAAAACATAAGTCCAAAAAAATGGTTTTTTATATTCACTGCTTTTATAGGAGTATTGATAATATTTTTTGATCCTAATTTGGTTGATAATTTTTTAGGATTGTTTTATGCAAGTTTAATGGCATTAGCCTTTGCTTTTGCTCAAGTTTTTTCAAGACAGTTAAGAGACTTAGATATTAGTCTAACCAATGCGTTTACTGGACTATTTGGTTTTGTAATTTTATTAATTTTATCCTTTTTTATTGAAGGCAATACAATCTCAACTGTTCAATCTATAAGTTATAATTCCTGGATTTTAATATCTTATCAGGCAATCGTTGTTTCTTTAGGGGCGCATTTGATGATGTTTTATTTATATAAATTTTATACTGTAGGACAAATCTTCCCGTCCTATTCTTTGTTTCCTATATTTGGAATTGCATTGAGTTTTTTAATTTTTGGAGAAGTTCCAACTATTCTGTTCATATTGGGTGGTATTATTGTTATAGGTTCTGTCTTTTTGCTCCACAAAATAAGATAATTTACCCATTGAAAAATTTAATTAATCATAATTAAATTACTTTTTTATAAATTGTTAACAATAAGAGAAGGAAAATAATGAAAAAACTATTTATCGCTGCTTTTATATTCGTTTCTACTTTTACAACGAATACATTTGCAGAAGTTAAAATGGGGATTATTTTAGGATTTACTGGTCCTATTGAATCACTAACACCAGCTATGGCTGCATCTGCAGAACTTGCTTTTAAAGAAGCTTCAGACTCAGGTTCGCTATTAGGTGGAGAAACTATTTCAGTAGTAAGAGCAGACTCAACATGTGTTGACTCAGCAGCAGCAACTGCAGCAGCCGAAGGTGTTATTGCACAAGGTGTTGCCGCTATTATGGGTGCTGACTGTTCAGGTGTAACTGGAGCAATAGCTTCAAACGTTGCTGTACCAAATGGTGTAGTAATGATTTCACCATCAGCTACGTCACCAGGACTAACTACTTTAGATGACAAAGGGTACTTCTTTAGAACTGCCCCATCTGATGCTAGAGGTGGTCAAATTTTAGCTGATATTACAAAAGACAGAAAAGTTAAAAGTGTTGCAATTACATATACTAACAATGACTATGGAAAAGGTTTAGCAGATGTTTATAAAGCAGCTGTTGAGGCTCATGGTATTAAAGTAACAACTGTAACTGCTCACGAAGATGGTAAAGCAGATTACTCTTCTGAAGTAGCAACTCTTGCTTCAGCAGGTGGAGATGCTGTAGCTGTTATTGGATATCTTGACCAAGGTGGAAAAGGAATTATTCAAGCTTCTTTAGACTCAGGTGCATTTGATAGATTTATTTTATCTGATGGTATGATAGGTCAATCATTAGTAGATGCATTTGGAAAAGATCTTAGAAAATCTTTTGGTTCAATGCCTGGTTCAACTGGAAAAGGTGCTGGTGTATTTGCAGATGTAGCAAAAGCTGCTGGTATTGACAGTTCAGGTCCTTACACAGGTGAGTCTTATGATGCGGCTGCTTTAATTGTTTTAGCAATGCAAGCAGGTAATTCAGCTGATAGAGCATCAATTGCAAAAAATGTTATGGATGTTGCTAATGGCCCTGGAACAAAAATTTATCCAGGTGAACTTAAAAAAGGTTTAGATTTATTAGCTAAAGGAAAAAAGATTGACTATGAAGGTGCAACTGGAGTTGCTTTTACCAATGTCGGTGAAGCTGAAGGTTCTTTCTTAGAGCAAGAAATTAAAGGCGGAAAATTTAAAACTAAAAAACAAAGATAATTTTTATCTTTAAAGAATTAAACCCCTGACATTATTAATGTTGGGGGTTTTTTTTAAAAAAACAAATATTTATCAGCAATATATAAGGCCCAAGCTATCGCGGCTCCTGTAATTATATATTTCATAAACTTATTTTATTTCTATTTTTTCTGGAAGTATACCTTTTGGTCTATATCGCATAATTAATAAAAGACCCATTCCCATCATTAAAAATCTAAAATATGGCACACTTTCAATTAAATGAACTTTTAAAAAATGAGTGTCATCCAAACCTGCAGTGGTTAAGTTAACCAAGTATAGTCCAATCGGTGCCGCTTCAATCCATAAAAACCAAACTACAAAGCCACCTAAAATTGCTCCAAAGTTATTTCCACTTCCGCCAACAATAACCATTACCCAAATTAAAAAAGTGTATCTCATTGGTCTGTAACTTCCTGGAGTAAATAATCCATCTTGTGTAACCAGCATTGCTCCTGCAATTCCAACTATTGCAGATCCTAAGATAAAAATTAACAAATGTTGCTTAACAACATTTTTTCCCATTGCATTGGCAGCTTCTTCGTTGTCCCTAATTGCCCTCATCATTCTGCCCCATGGTGAGTAAAGTGCTTTTTGTGTTAAAATTAATAATATAATTACAACTGTTAAGAATAATCCAGAGTAACAAAGTTTAACAAATACAGACGAACCTTCTATTACTAGTTGATTTAAAGCTGCCTGCCTTTCTGCTAAATCAGATATTAAAGCCAGCTTACCAGAGTTAAATTTTTCAACTAAATTAATGAACCAATCTGTTGTTTGAAGATCTACTTCATAAGGTGCTGGTCTTTTTAAACCTATTACATTTTTTACACCTCTTGTTAGCCAATCTTCATGTTTAATGATTGCTATAACTATTTCTGAAATTAGTAATGTTGCAATAGCTAAATAATCAGCTCTAAGACCAAGTGCAACTTTTCCTACTACAAATGCTAACCCTCCAGCAAATAAAGCTCCTACTATCCATGAAAATAAAATTGGTAAACCAAATCCACCGAGAAAACCTGTTTTGGCAGGATCCACTGCTTCTATAGCTTCAATACCAGGTTCCGCAGTAACTCTGATGATAATAACTCCAGCAATAATAATTGCAGCTATAGAGTAAGTTCTAAAATTAGATTTTTCATAATTCTTTAAAATAAATCTAATCACTAAAATCATTACAATTATCAACCAAAGACACATCAAAATATCAAAACCACCAGCTCTCCATGCTTCTTGAACAGGATCTACAGAAATTAAAACAGCTGCTAAACCACCTAGGGCTGTATAACCCATGATTCCAAAATTAATTAAACCCGCATAACCCCATTGAATATTAGCACCCATAGTCATGACTGCTGAGATCAAACAAAGATTAAATATTGATAAAGCAATATTCCAAGACTGAAATATTCCAACAAGAATAATCAATCCCATCATAATGCTATAAGCTGCAATTACATTTAAATTTTTTCTCACAGAACCTTGCCTTTAAAAATTCCAGATGGTCTATATAATAACACAATCACAAGTATTGAAAAAGACACTGCAAATTTATAATCCGTTGAAAGTAGTTGCACTAAACTATCTGGTTCCATACTTTCTGGTAAAATATACATAAAAAATTTTTTATATGCGTAAGTTAAGAGTATTTCAGAAAAAGCAATTACATATCCTCCTAAAAATGCTCCAAATGGATTTCCAATTCCCCCAACAATAGCTGCAGCAAATATAGGAAGCATGTTATTGAAATATGTAAATGGTTTAAAACTTTTGTCTAATCCATATAAAGCTCCACCAATGGTAGCTAAAATTCCTGCTATAATCCAAGTTATCATTACTATTTTTTTGGGGTCTATTCCTGAAAGTAATGCCAAATCTTCATTATCTGAATACGCTTTCATACTTTTTCCAGTTTTTGTTTTGTTCAAAAACCAAAAAAGAGTTGAGACTAAAATCATTGTTACAAAAATTGTAATTACTTGAGTAGATTTAATTGCAAGACCTTCATTTAGACCTGTCATTTCTTTAAACTCTCCAGCTTTAATTATAAATTTTTCTCCATCAAAAAATCTTCTGTCTGACGGGCCAATTATTATTCTTACAACTGCTTGGGTAACAAACATTACACCAATACTAACCATTGCGAGCTGAACTGGAGGGCTTTTGTTTATTCTATAGTATTTAAATACAAATTTATCTATTAGAAGCATATAACCAACCATGAATATTATTGCAAAAGGGATTGCTAAAAGAGCAGTTGGTAAAACACCTAGACTAAGACCAAGAGATTGAAAATACCAAGTAAATAGAATTGTAAACATAGTTCCAAATGACATCATGTCTCCAGTTGCAAAATTAGCAAAACGTAAAATTCCATAAATTAAAGTAACAAAAATTGCACCAAGTGCTAATTGAGACCCATAAGTTAAGGCTGGAACGAAAATATAATTTAATAAAAGTATAATCGCATTTACAAAATCCATATCATCCACCTAAAAAAGAGCTTCTTACTCTTGGATCATTTAATAGTTCTTTGCCAGTTCCAGAATAACGATTTTCTCCAGTAACTAAAACATAGCCCCTATCAGAAATATTAAGTGCTTGTTTTGCATTTTGCTCTACCATCAAAATTGCAACGTTAGTTCTTTTTACTTTTACAATATGATCAAATAATTCATCCATTACAATTGGGGAAACACCTGCTGTTGGTTCATCTAACATTAGAACAGAAGGCTTAATCATTAAAGCTCTTCCTAATGCTACCTGTTGTCTTTGACCACCAGAAAGTTCTCCAACCAACTGATTTCTTTTTTCTTTTAAGATTGGGAATAAATTATAAATTTCATCAATAATTTTTTTATAATCCTCATCAATTAAAAAGGCTCCCATTTCTAAATTTTCTTCAACAGTCATACCCGCAAAAACATTTTTTGTTTGGGGCACAAATGATATGCCTTCTTTCACTCGATCTTGGGGTGAAAGATTTGAAATATCTTTTCCATCAATAATAATAGATCCAGATTTTAAATTTAATAAACCTAACATTGCTTTCATTGCTGTAGACTTTCCAGCACCATTAGGTCCAAGAATTGAAACTATCTCCCCTCTCTCAACATTAACAGAACAAGAATTAATAATGTCTGGGCCTTTCCCATATCCACCAGTCATGTTGTTGCCTTCAAAAAATGCCATTATTAATTATCCTTTAACTTTGAGCCTCTTCCTAAATAACTCTCAATAACTTTTTCATCTTTTTTGGCATCTTCAACCGATCCTTCAAAAAGGACTGATCCTTCTGCCATTACAATTACTGGGTCACACAATCTTCCTATGAAATCCATATCATGTTCTATCATGCAAAATGTATATCCTTTTTCTTTATTTAGTTTTTCAATTGCAGAGCCTAAATCTTTTAGTAAAGTTCTATTTACTCCAGCTCCTACCTCATCTAATAAAACTAATTTAGCATCGACCATCATGGTTCTACCTAGTTCTAGTAATTTTTTTTGACCTCCAGATAAATTTCCAGCTAATTCATTTTTTAAATGACCTAAATTTAAAAAATCCACAACTTCCATAGCTTTATCTTTTATTTGGCTTTCTTCTTTTGCAACTAATGAGGGTTTTAATAAAGCATTCATTAATTTTTCTCCAGATTGATTACCTGGTACCATCATTAAATTTTCTAAAACTGATAAGTTTGTAAACTCGTGTGCTATTTGAAAAGTTCTAAGCAATCCTTTTGAAAACAATTCATAAGATGGAACATCAGTAATATTTTCATTGTTAAAAAATACACTTCCAGTTGATGATTTTAAATTACCAGCAATTAAATTAAATAAAGTTGTTTTTCCTGAACCATTAGGACCAATTATCCCCGTAATAGTTCCTTTTTTAACTTTTAAGGAACAGTCAGAAACCGCAGCTAATCCACCAAAATATTTTGATAAATTATTAATTTCTAAAATATTTTCAGACATTAATTACTTGTTTAATCTTTTGTGAATACTATTTAAAGTATTAATAACAGATTTATAAACACCCTTTTTACTCATTTCTTTTAAACCTTGTTCATTTAATCCTTTAGGGGTTTGAGACTCTTTTACTAAGTATTTTAATTCTTTTTTATTATTTACAACTGCATCTTCTGACAGAGCTAAAAATAATGAAGTAATATATTTTTGAGCATCGATTCTTTTTATGCCCCTATTAACCAACCAATCACTCATTATTTTTAAAAATTCATAATAAGATGCCATCATTCCTGATGTGGCCCAAAAATTAATAGATAATTTTTCATCTTTAATTTCTACAGTAGAGCCTATTTTATCAAAAAAATTTTTTACTTTTTTATTTGGGGGACAAATAGGAACTGGCCCTTTCTTTAATGATATTGGTGGTAACGGTATTGCTCTTACAATATTTGCTTTTACTTTAATCATTTTTTTTAATCTTGGGATGGTTATGGTAGAAATAAAACTTATTATTGTTTGATTTGATTTAAAATTTAAATTTTTAATTATTTTTTCTCCTACTTTAGGTGTGACTGCTAAAAAAACCCAATTACAACTATCAACTATTTTTTGGTTATCTCTTTCTATGGAAATTTTTTTAAATCTTTTTTTTAATCCTTTAGCAATTTTACTGTTTCGAGAGGATATACATATTTTGCTATACTTAATAGATGACCCACATATTCCAGTTATAACTGAAGATGCTATTTTTCCTGTTCCTATAAAACCTAGTTTCATAATCAATAATTTATAATGGATAATTTATATTAATTAATAAAAAAAGAACCTCTAATTCTTAATAACTCTCTACTTAAATCTTTATTTTCTTTAAATGGTTTTCTTCCATGGAGCCAAAAATAGTTATTGGCAACGACTGATGATCCAACTGGAAGTTTAATTGTAATCTTGTTGTTACTTTCCTCCAAACTATCAGATAATTTTTGTAAAAATACACCTTGCTTCATATTTTTAGGCTCAGGAAATTGATCTATATAGGATATTTGTGGCCTTCCCTCTTTATCAGATGAAAATACAGGATGTTCAACCTTGTAACCAATATTTTTACTTTTTGGAGATCCCCATATAAAATCCTCTTTTGCTGTAGGGTCGTTAAACAATTCATCACAATGTTCCCAATCATCAAGATGTAACACTGCTGTTTCACCACCTTCTACATTTTTTTCCTCTAGTTTTGACATTAACAACCAATCCGTTTTTTCTTTAACATAAGTCCCGTCAGTATGAAGATCCATGTTGGTATAGGCTTTTCTTAAATAAGAGTCACTTTTGTCTTCGTGCTTTACATGAAATCTAGCATAATATTTTCCAGCCATAGCGTCATGATTAGGTGTACCTATTAAGTGCGCAATAGCAGTAGATAGTTTTACTAAAAATATTTCATCAATTTTAGAAATTAATTTTTTTGGTTTAATAATAAAACAACCTGTATTTCTATCTCTAATTATTTTATTTAGAAGTTTTGATAATTTATTATTACTTAAATCATCTAAGCTCTTGGCAATAGTAAATCTAGTAAAAGGTTTATATTCAAGAGCAATAATATCAAATTTATTAAAAGGAAAGATAAGTTTGTTTAATATTTCATCATTTATATCAATATTAATTATTCTTTTAGATTGTTCGTTTATGTTAATTTCAAATCCATCGATTTTTTCAATCATAAATAGCTACTAAAAAGTGAAAGTATGATAGCAGAGAAAAGTGTTGGGTAAACTAAATTTTTTTTAGTTAAGTAAAAAATTAAAATAGACAAAACAACTACAATAAATCTAATTAAGTAATCTATTTCAGCTAAAGGTCCTGAAGGAAAAACTACTAATCTTGCAATTAGAGCTGCAAGAGTAGAATAGGCAAGACAATTAAACCATCTAAACATTTTTGAAGTTTCTTTAATCTTTTCTGCACTTATAACTCCTAAAAATCTAGACAAATATGTTGCTAGAGAAGTAACAATAATCACTATAATTATATTAGCTGCCATTTTTTTCTCCCAGAAAAAATGCAATGGTCCCTGCTATGAATCCACCAAATAGAATACACCATTCGGGAGAAATAAAATAAAAGGCAGGTCCAAAAATTGCACCTAAAATAACTGATACACTTATCTGTAATGTTTTCATTGCACCAATCATCATACATATAAAATAAATTGGATTAACTATTGCTAGCCCAATAAGCATATCTTTATTTAGAAAATCAGAAGCTATAAAACCTATTACTGTTGCAAAAATTGCGACAGACCAAGTTGCTGTACCTATTCCAATCCAAAAATCTATTCTATTTTCTTTTTCTATATTTTCATAATTGTCTTTCATGATTAACCATGATGAGACTGCTATAAAATGACATGATAGATAATATTTCCATCTAGGTTGATTTTCATGCATTAATAATGGCATCAATGCTACCGTCATTGGGTATAATCTCGCATTAACCAACCATACAGCAATAAAAATATTTATTAGAGATGCGCCAATCAACATGGACTCTGCCATTACTAATGAGCCAGGTAGTGCATAAGTTAAAAAGGTAGAGAAAATACTTTCTTGAATTGTAAAACCTAAATTTTTAAGCAATGCACCAATTGCAATAAAACTTGCACCTAACGCAATAGCGGGACTTCCTACTCCCTTTATAGATTTAAAGCCTTTTAAAAAATATTTTGGATCAACCATTACCCACCTAAGAATAGGCGACCCACATCCGGATTATTTAATAGATCATCTCCTTTGCCAGCAATTGCTGTTTGACCTGAAACTAAAACATAACCTATATCTGCAAATTCTAGACCTTTTTTTGCATTTTGCTCTACTAAAATAATTGTTTTTTTCTCATTTTGTTGAAGATCTCTTAAAATTTCAAAAACCATATCTATGTATCTCGGTTCTAATCCAATTGAAGGCTCATCAACAAGCAATACTGAAGGCTTCATAACTAATGCTCTAGAAATTTCTAACAACCTTCTTTCTCCACCAGACAAAACTTTTGCTGGTTGGTTTCTTCTATTACCTAATCTCTCATATTTTTGTAAAATTTTTTCTGCCTCCTCATAAGATTCTTCCGTTTTATCTTTAATAAATCCACCCATTAATAAATTTTCCTCTACTGTCATATCTGGAAAAACTGAGTTATCTTGAAGTATATAAGCTATTCCAACTGATTTAAGCTTTTCAGCAGGTGATAAATTTGTAATTTCTTTTCCATCAATTTCTATTTTTCCAGAAAATATATTAGTAAATCCATAAATAGAATGAAGTATTGTTGATTTTCCCGCACCATTAGGACCAATCAAACATAATGACTGCCCTTTACTCACAAAAAGATCAAAATTATGTAATATTTCCATTTTACCATAACCTGCATTTAAATCTTTTATTCTTAAATGTAAATTTGATGATGAAAGCTTCTTTAAGTCGTCTGACCCTGGTGCCTTTCCTAAAACTTCATATTGATTTGCCATTATTGAGCTCCTAGATAAGCATCGACTACACGCTTGTCATTTTTTATCTGATCCGGTGTACCATTTGCTAACATTTTTCCATGGGCCAAACAAAAAATATTTTCTGCTAATTGCATTATAACTTTCATATTATGTTCAATGACTAATAATGTAATTCCAAAATCTTGATTTACCTTAATTAGTCTATCTATAATACCATTAATTAGTGTTGGATTAATTCCTGCAGTGGGCTCATCTAATAACAACATCTCTGGTTCATTCATTAATGCCATTGCAAGTTCTAATAACTTTTGTTGACCAAATGACAGATCTCCCGCGCGTAACTTTCTTTTTTGATAAAGACCAACAAAATTTAATAAATTTTCAGCTTTATCAGTTAGTTCTTTTGAAATTTTAGAAAATATTGTGAGCAGACTTGCATCACTTCCTTTATGGCTAATTAACATATTTTCTACACAGTTTAATTTTCCATAAATTCTTGTTTGTTGAAATGTTCTAAGTAAACCAAGTTTTGCGATCACTGGGACAGGTAATTCCGACACCTCTTTGTCATTAAATTTAATTGATCCATTGTCTATTGGATAAGTTCCAACAATTGAATTAAATAAAGTAGTCTTACCAGAACCATTAGGTCCTATTAGACCAACAATTTTACCTTTTTCAACTGACATTGAAATATCAACATTAGCTTTAACACCACCAAATGATTTACTTACATTGTTTACTTCTAAAATACTCATTTCAATTCTACCTGTGCTTTTCGGTCTGCTTCATCAACTACTTCACCAAATTTTTCTGGATATTTTTCTCTAAGCCAACCCATTATCCCCTCTGGGAAGTAAATTACAATTACAACTATAAGAACACCAAGTGCAACGTACTGCCATCCTAAAAAGAATGTCCAAAATCCCTCTTTAAAAACATGAAATACAGTTGCGCCAATAACTGGCCCCCATAAAGTTCCTTTGCCACCTAGGATTGCCATTAAGACCATGAACACGCCCATCTCTCTTCCATCAAATGCGACATCTGTAGAGTCAATATATCCAACCAATCCACCCATTATTCCACCAGCTAAACCGCAAAAGAAAGCAGATATCATCCAACCAATAATTTTATATTTCATTGTTTGAATTCCCATTGCCTCAGCTTTGTCTTCATTGTCTCTTATGGCATTTAGTATTAGTTTAAATCTAGTTGAGTAAATTGCTTTAACAGTAATAAATGTTAACACGACCACTAAAAAACTAAGGTAGTAAAAAAATTCTCCTCTTGCCTCTAAGCTTCCAACATTTGGAAAAGGTGGGGTAGTAAATCCCTGTCCAGCTCCAATAATTTCTATACCTCCAGAAATTTCTCCAGCAGCAACCCCCAATCCTAATGTACAAATTGCAAAGTAATGACCTCTAAGACCCAAAATTGAATAACCAATTAAACCTGCAACTATTGTTGGCACTACTGCTGCAACTACAAGACCCATTGCCATTCCTTGAAAAAACTGTGTTGGTGTGTGCACGAATGTTTTTTCTCCTCCACTTTCAGTCCATTCTGCTAAGGGGAAAAACATTCCAACCTGAACAGAAGCGCACAAATACATTCCTAAACCATAAAACAAAATGTTTCCGAAAGTATTATATCCCATCTCACCACCTTGGATATTCCACGTTAAAGCTAATACAATCAATACACAAAGTATTGATAATTGAACCTTAAAAGCTGGAAACACAAAAGGTGCAGCTACACCAAATATTAATATTGCTGCATATAAAATTATATTTTTATTCATTATTTTAAATATTCTCTTTTTCTTGATAATTTAAATCTTCTGTAAACTAAAATTAAAACTAATAATAAAAACACAGAGCCAATTCTAAACTCTGTTCCTAAAATATAATCAGCAAATTCCTCAAACACTCCTAAACCCATGCCAGATAACGCTACCCCAGGTAAATTTCCTAGACCAGCAACTATAACAATCATAAAAGATCTAATTGTATATGGGAGACCCATATAAGGGTGAATCGTAAATGTAATTGCAATTAAAGCACCAGCTACACCACATAACGCTGCATTAATTCCAAAAGTCGCTGCGTAAACTTTTTCTGTATCAACACCTAAAATCTTTGCTGCACGTGCATTTTGTGCTGTTGCTCTTATTGCTCGACCTAGCTTAGATTTTTTCATGTAAATAACTAAACCTATTGCAAAGATAATACTTATAAACGCTGAAAATATTTTTGAATTTGGTAATGTTACTGAATTATTAAACAACATGGTTGTTCCATATCCTGAGTTTGCAAGAACGACATCAGCACCAAATGCAAAATTCATTAATTGCATAAACAAAATACTAATTCCAAAAGTTGCTAAAATTGAGATAAATAAATCTCTGTCTACTACTTTGTTAATTACTAATTTGTAAATACCTACCCCAACAAAATACATTATAATTGGAGAGACAATTACTCCCCATGCAGGATGAATTCCCCATAGATACATGAAGTAAGCAATGTATCCACCTAAAATAACTAGATCACCTTGAGCAATATTTATAATATTCATCACGCCCCATTGAAGGGCCATTCCATAAGCTATCAATGCAAACAAAATTCCTAATAGCACTCCATCAAGAGTTGCTTGTAAAGTTAACATTGGAACTTGAAATATTAAAAAATCCATATTTTAAATATTGTTATAAAAAAAATGCCCCCTATCTTTAGGGGGCATTTTAAATATTAGATATTATCTTTCTGACCAGCTTGGAATTGGGTGGATCAATTTAGCTGAAGCCCATTTAGTTGGAGCCACAACTTTATTTTCACACTTACTTCCATCAGCATTACACATAACTTGAAATAATACCATTGGCTTGTCAACGTTCTGACCACCTGGTGCAAATTTTATGTTTCCATAAAATGTTTGCATATTAGTAGCTGCTAGAGCATCTCTTACTTTTTTCTTGTCAAAAGAATTTGCTCTTTCAAATGCATCTTTAAAAACTAATAAAGCTGCAGATGACTCAGCCGCTTGATATGGTGGGTCATATTTAAACTCTTTTTCAAAGTCAGCAGCATATTTCATCCCATCTCCAAAGAATTTATCTTTGTAAGTTAGAGTTTTATGCCACTGAGATGCACATAATGCATACTCAGAGTTTTTACCATGTTGCTTAGATAATTTTGCAGCATCACAGTGTGTCATTGCTAACATTGGAACATCAACTTTCATTTCAGCTATTTGTCTGATTGCAGTCAATGCACCTTTTGTATGACCTGAAACTACAAGAACATCTGGTTTTACAGCTTTAACTTTTGCTAAAGTTGCAGCCATATCATTTAGTTCTTTTGGTAGCTTGTCATCAATAATGATTTTTGAACCTGTTCTTTCAGCAGCTTCTAAAATACCTAATCTCACGTCTTGTGAGAAAGCGTCTTGTTCAAAAGCTTGAGCTATTTTTACAGGTTTGCCACCGTTTTTCTCAACAGCTAAATCTATTGCTACATCAAGATATAAATTTGCTGGTGCAAGCACTGCAAATAAGTATTTATATCCTTTTGTAAACAATGATCTAGATGCACCATTAGCTTCTACCATTGGTACACCGTATTTTTCTGTTACAGGAGCAATTGCTTTTGTTAATCCTGAACTGTATGGGCCAAGCATAAACTCAACACCATCTTGTGAGATTAATCTTTCTGCAAGTTGGGCTGCTCTTTTTGGGTTTGATTCATCATCATAATAGATGATTTCAAACTTATAAGTTTTTCCACCAACTTTAACTCCACCCATGCTGTTAATTCTATCAACGGCCATGTTGTAACCGTTTTGAGTGTGAACACCATTTGAAGAGTATTTACCAGTTAATGAAATAGCAGAACCTAAGATTATCTTATCTCCAACAACTTTTGCAAAAGATGTAACAGACGTCGATAATAATATTGCTAATGCAGAAATAAAACTCAAGATTATTTTGTTTATTTTCATTTTATTTCCTTTGTTAATTAATTAATAATTAATTAAATAAAGAAAATTCATGTTTTGCAAGAGATAAAACGCACATAGCAGCTATGTTAATACTGTTGCGTAACAATAATTATTAATGCAATTAAAATTAAAACACTCGCTGAGATTGTATTAATTGTTTTTGGATTTGCTTTTATCCAAGTAATTAATTTTTGTGCAAGTAAAGCGTAACCAATTAAAGATAAGAAATCTAAAACAATATAAGTTGTTATTAAAATAAAAAATTGAACTACATAATTCGAATTGAAATCAATGAATTGTGGAAATATTAAAGGAAAAAACAACCAAGCCTTTGGACTTGTTCCCGCAACTAAAAAACCATCCTTAAAGAAAGAAAAAAAACTTTTTGAACTAATTATTGTTGAATTTACTTCTTTAGGTGACGATTTATAAACATCATAAGCTAAATAAAACAAATAAAATACCCCAATCCATTTAAAAATATTTAAAAAATTTGGATTGTCTGAAAAAAAACTTCCTAAAACAAAAATTACTAAAGTAGCTTGAATAAAATTTGCAGTAATATCTCCTAATGCTGTCCAAATACATTTTTGAATCCCATAATTCATAGAGTAAGAGACAATGACAATTCTTGGGGTGCCAGGTGTTATAAAGAGAAAAATTATGATTTGTAAAAAAAGGATAAAATCTAGGGGGAGCATAAAAAAAAAGATAGTCCTTAAAAACCGGGAGCTAAAGATGGCTAAGAAGGACTATCCA
>JADHRF010000023.1 GCA_016777565.1 Pelagibacteraceae bacterium | reverse complement strand
CAATTATTTTCATGTAGATAGTGCGCGAGATCATAACAACCTGTTTCTGCACCTCCATAACCCAATTTGGGAATTACTTGCAAAACTTTTAATTCTGAAGACATCTGATAAACTTATATATTAAGAATTAATGGTAATAAACTGATATGAACAAATTTAAATACCTTAAAATCTCTAAATATAAGAAAATCAGATACCTACATAATTATAAACAAAACAATCTTTATATTGTTTTCCTTCATGGGTTTATGTCAGATATTGAGGGTGAAAAACCTAAAACAATTTTACAGTATGCAAAAAAAAATAATCTAGGATTTCTTGCTATTGAATACTCTGGTCATGGTAAATCTTCTGGAAAATTTACTGATGGAAATATTAGTAAATGGAGCAAAGATGTTCAGATTTCAATAAAAAGGATAATAAAAAAGAATAATTTTATTTTAGTTGGATCAAGCATGGGTTCTTGGCTATCAATTAATCAATTTAGTTTTTTTAAAAAACAAATTAAAGGATTTGTTGGAATAGGTTCAGCTCCAGAATTTCTAGAAAACCTAATGTGGAAAAAATTTACAAAAAAAATGAAAAATGAAACAATTAAAAAAAATATCTATCATTTAAAACATGGCAATTATGAGTACCCAATTACCTACCAATTAATAAAAGATGGTAGAAAAAATAGAGTATTAAAAAAAAAAATTCATTCAAAAATCAAAGTAACAATGATCCATGGTAGTAAAGATGAAGTTGTTCCCCAGAAATATTCAAAGAAAGTATTAAAAATTTTTACAGCTGCGAAAAAAAAATTTGTTAAAATTAATAATGGTGATCACAGTCTTTCAAATAAAAAAGGGTTAAAAATAATAATTTTAGAGCTTAATAAAATTGTCTTTGATATAATTTAGTCCCTCAATATAAGTAGGAAATTTTAGTTTATAATTAAAAAACTCTTTCATTTTTTTATTATTAACTTTTTTTGAGTCCTTATAAAAATTTTTTAGCATTGGGTTTTCCAAGTTTTCAATTTCAATTTTTTTTATATTTTTGATATTCAATAATTTTGCAGCATATAATATTATTTCTTCAGATGAAGAAGGTTTGTCATCTGAAATATTATAGATTTCACCTTCTTTAAACTTGGTTAATGATTTGTATAATATATTTCCTATGTCATCTACGTGCACTCTTGAAAAAAAATGATTTTTTTTATTAACCAATTTTGCAGTACCTATCTGTAATCGATTTAAAATATTATTTTTATTTGAATAAATTCCCGATAATCTAAATATTTGGATCGGTAAATTGCACTTAATCTTCAAAGAAAGCCATGAGTTTTCAGCTTCCAGTCTGTCTATTCCATTTTGAGATGTTGGTTTATTTTTGCTATTTTCATCGACCCATTCTCCATCATGATTTCCATAAACACTCGTAGCAGATAAATAAGTCACCCATTTTATATTTGAATTTTCTATGAATTTTGAAAACATTTTAACAACTATATCAGAGCCTTCTATTGGTGGTATAGAAATCAAGATATGATCAGATTTCTTCAAATTTGAAATTAAATCTTGATCATATTTTTCACCATTTAAAAAATAGTTTTGATAGTTAATTCCATTAAAATTTTTTTTTGATGTTTCGTTTCTAGACGTTGTTGATAGATTTATATTATAATTTTCTAAATCAATTTTAGTCAAAAAACTTTTGGCTACCTGTCCAAAGCCAAAACAGAAAATATTAATGTTTTTCACTCTAACTTACTTCTTTTATAACTGGTTTTAAACTAATCGGATTGGATAGCTTATCAAGCATCTCTTTTGGGCACACCTGTATAAAGTTTTCAATTTCATTATCAAAATTATCAGTTATTTTTTTTGATAAATTAGAATTTGTCTCTAAATTATGTTCTATTAATAATTTTTTTAAGTAATCTATCCAATAATTTGTTTCTGGTGATTGCCATATGATAGTTTCTGGATTTGCTTTTTTTTCAAATTCTTTATTTGGATCGTAGATAAATGCCATTCCTCCAGTCATACCGGCTCCAAAATTGTCACCTACCTCACCAAGTACTACAACAGTACCTCCTGTCATATACTCACAAGCATTTGAGTCACACCCTTCAATTACAGCTATAGCTCCAGAATTCCTTACTCCAAATCTTTCTCCCGCTTGTCCTGCTGCAAAAAGTTTTCCTGATGTAGCACCATATAATACAGTATTCCCAATAATTGTATTTTCATTTGAGATTAAATTACTTTCATCCGATAACTTAATTGAGATTGTTGCTCCTGACAGACCTTTTCCAACATAGTCGTTTGCATCCCCTTGAAGAATTAGCTTCAATCCTTTTATCGCAAAAGCACCAAAAGATTGACCAGCTGAACCCTTAAATCTAAGCGATAAAAAATCTGGTTGGAGTTTATCGTTTCCATACTTTTTATACAAATAGTGAGATATTCTTGTTCCAACAGTTCTATGTGTATTTTTAATTTCAAATTCTTTATCGATTGTTTTATTTTTTTCTAACTTGTCCTCTATCTCTGGTATGATTTCTTGATCTAAAGTATCTGGTACAAAATTTATTTCTTGTTTTTCACAATATCTTAAATTTTCTCCAGGATCGGCTTGAACAAATAATGGATTTAAATCTAAATCATCTAAATTTGATGAAGCTTTACTAACCTGTCTTAATAAATCTGTTCTGCCAATTATTTCATTTAAAGATTTAAAGCCTAATTGTGATAAAATTTCTCTTACTTCTTGAGCAATAAAACTAAATAAGTTTACTACTTTTTCAGGGGTACCAGAAAATTTTTTTCTTAATTCATCGTCTTGAGTACATACTCCAACTGGGCATGTATTAGAGTGGCATTGTCTAACCATTATACAACCCATTGCTACAAGCGCAGTTGTTGCAACACCATATTCTTCAGCTCCCATCATTGCTGCGATAACTACATCTCTACCAGTTTTAATTCCACCATCAGTTCTAAGTGTTACCTTGTGTCTTAAGTTATTAAGGGTTAAAACCTGGTTAGCTTCTGTTAGACCCATTTCCCAAGGAATGCCAACATATTTAACACTAGTTTGAGGAGTTGCCCCTGTTCCACCATTGTGGCCAGATATTAAAATTATATCTGCTTTTGCTTTTGCTACTCCGGCAGCAATAGTGCCGATACCTGATGAAGCAACTAATTTTACTCCCACTCTTGCTTCTGGATTTACTTGCTTAAGATCATAAATTAATTGTGCTAAATCTTCAATAGAATATATATCATGGTGAGGTGGGGGAGATATTAATGTTACCCCAGGTGTTGAATGTCTCAGTCTTGCAATTTCATTTGTAACTTTAAATCCTGGTAATTGTCCACCTTCTCCAGGTTTAGCTCCTTGCGCTATCTTTATTTCAATTTCATTACAGTTATTTAAATAATTAATAGTTACACCAAATCTTGCAGATGCAATTTGTTTTACTCTAGAATTTGCACTATCTCCATTACTCATTTTGGTAAATCTTTTTTCATCTTCTCCGCCCTCTCCACTACAAGAAGCTCCTTTAATTCTATTCATTCCTATTGCTAATGTTTCATGTGCCTCTTTTGATAAAGCACCGTGTGACATGCTTCCGCTTCCAAATCTTTTTAAAATATTTTCAATTGGTTCCACTTCAGAAATATTTATAGATGGGTTTAAATTTCTTTCTCTAAAACCAATAAGGTCTCTCAAATGTATTGGTGGAAGATTATAAATTCCATCAACATATTTTTTATATCCTTCAAAAGAGTTAGATCCAACAGAGCTTTGTAATAAATGCATTAGTTTACCCTGATATTGGTGTGTCTCTCCATTTTTTCTATATCTATATAACCCTCCAATTGGTAAAACAGAGTTATTTTCTTCAAATGCTTGACTGTGTATTATTCTTAATTTTTTTTCAATTCCATTAAGTCCTATTCCAGAAATCTTTGATATAACTCCAGGAAAATATTCTGAAGCTATAGTTCTACTCAGCCCTACTGTTTCAAAATTACACCCACCTCTATATGAACTTAAAACTGATATTCCCATTTTAGACATTATCTTCAACAATCCATAATTTACTGATTGAATAAATCTTTCTATGCATTCATCATAACCAAATTTACCAAATAATTTTTTTTCAAATCTTTGGTAAAGACTATCTAGTGCTAAATAAGGGTTTACAGTTGTAGCTCCAACGCCGATTAAGGTTGCAAATGAATGCGTATCAAGAGCCTCGGCCGTTTGAACATTTATAGATGCATAGCCTCTTAATTTATTTTTAATTAAATGGGTATTAATTGCACCAACGCTTAAAAGCATTGGTACAGCTAATCTTTCCTCTGAAACATTTTTATCACTCAGAATAATTTGCGTAATACCTTGTCTTACTGAAATTTCAGACTCGTTTTGAATTCTTTCAATTGTTTGTTCTAGATTTTGATCTTTTTTAAATGTGCAATCTATAGTAATTGAATTTTTACCAAAAAAATTAATAAATTTTTCTAGCTGAGAGTTAGATAAAATAGGGCTATTTAAAACATATATATTTTCTTTAGTTAAATTATTAAAATCTAAAATATTTCCAAGGTTTCCAAATCTTGTTTTTAAGCTCATTACTTTATTTTCTCTTAAAGAATCTATAGGTGGATTGGTTACTTGGCTAAAATTTTGTCTAAAAAAATGATATAGTGGTCTATATTTATCAGACAGTACTGCAAGTGGTGTATCATCACCCATAGAACCAATTGCTTCTTTTGCGTCTTCAGCCATTGGGTGTAATATAAGCTCTAAGTCTTCGAGACTATATCCAAATGAATGTTGTCTTTTTCTAAGTTCTTCAGCTAAAAAAATAGGTTTTTCATTTTTGATTGTAAGCTTTTTATCTAAGTCAACAATTTGATTGTTAAAATGTTTGTACTCTTTGGCTATGAAGTCTTTGATCTGACTATTGGTAAAAACCTTACCTTTTTCTATTCTCACACCAATTATTTCTCCTGGTCCTAATCTTCCTTTGGATATAATTCTTTTTTCATCTAATTCTATCATGCCCGTTTCTGATCCTGCACAAAGAATTTTATCTTTAGTAATAGTGTATCTCATTGGACGTAGGCCATTTCTGTCTGTTGCTGCTATAACCCATTCATTGTCTGTTGCTGCAATCGCTGCTGGACCATCCCATGGCTCCATTGTGCTATTTAAGAAATTAAATAATTGTTGGTGATCCTTAGAAAGAGTTTTGCTTTTTTTTGACCAAGCATCGGGAATTAACATTAATTTAGCGAGTGGAGCTGGTTGACCAGAAATGTTTAATAGCTCAAATACGTTATCTAAAGCTGCAGAGTCTGATGCACCAGGTTGTATAACTGGTTTTAAGTTTTCCATATCATTAAATAATGGACTTTCCATTTCTTGTTCATGGACCTTCATCCAATTGACATTTCCTTTAAAGGTATTTATTTCCCCGTTATGAGCAACTGCTCTAAAAGGCTGAGCAAGATCCCAACTAGGTGCTGTATTTGTAGAAAATCTTTGATGAAATATTACAAAACGTGAAATAAATTTTTCATCTTTAAGATCTACATAAAAATCAGCAATTGACTCAGCTAAAAACATTCCCTTATAAATTATTGATTTAGAACTAAGAGAAGAAATATAAAGTCCTTCTATTTGATTTTTTATAGCTTTGTTTTCAATTTTTCTTCTTGTTTCATAAAGTTTTCTTTCTAACTCTTTTCCAGTTAAATTTTTTTCGTTATGTTTAAATAACACCTGGGTAATTTCCGGTCTTGTAAGGTTAGCTTTCTCTCCTAAAACTTTTGGATTAACTGGGACTTGTCTCCACCCATAAATAGAAAAATTACTTTTTGTTAGTTCACTTTCTACAAGTGTCCTAGAGTTTTCTTGTGCCTCATAATTATTTCTTGGCATAAAAATCATACCAACGCAAATTTCTGAACCATCGTGCTTGTGGCCTGTAATTTCTATTTTTTCAGCAAAAAAATCGTATGGAATTTCCAAATGAATTCCAGCTCCATCTCCTGTTTTTCCGTCAGCATCAACAGCACCTCTATGAAAAACTGCTTTTAGAGCACTAATTCCGTATTCAACTACTCTCCTAGATTTTTTGCCTTCAGTAGAAGCAATCAATCCCACTCCACAAGCATCATGCTCCATACTTTTTGAATAAACATTACCATCTTCTAAAATTTTACGATTTTTTAAATAGTTATTCATTACGCAACTTTTGTTGATTTAAATTCTTTGTTTTCTAAAAAAGTCCTTATTGACTCAGCAACATCCCTTCCATCTCTAATAGCCCAAACTACTAACGAAGCACCTCTAACTATATCACCTGCTGCAAATACACCTTTCAGATTACTTTCCATGGTATCAAAATCTACTTTTAAAGTTCCCCACTTAGTTACTTGTAAATCATTTGAATTAAATAATTTTGGTAAATTTTCTGGATCAAATCCTAATGATTTTATTACTAAGTCTGCTTGAATATTAAATTCAGAATTAGCTTTTATTTCAGGTTTTCTTCTTCCAGTTTCATCTGGTTCACCAAGATTAATTTTATCAACTACCAAACTTTCAACCTTATTTTTACCAATAAATTCTTTTGGACTAGATAACCAAACAAATTCTACACCTTCTTCTTCTGCATTTTTAACTTCACGGGCTGAACCTGGCATATTTTCTTTGTCTCTTCTATACAAACATTTTACAGATTTAGCATTTTGTCTTATAGAGGTTCTGACACAATCCATTGCTGTGTCACCGCCACCAATTACAACAACATTTTTACCCTCTGCATTCAAAGTACCGTTGTCAAATAATTTTACTTTATCCCCTAATCCTTTTTTATTAGAAGCAGTTAAAAACTCCATAGCTGGAAAAATATTTGCCAAATCCTTACCGGGTAAATCTATTTCTCTAGCTTTATAGACACCAGTGGCTATTAAAATTGCATCATGTTTTTCTCTTAACTGTTCTAAACTGGCGTCTTTACCAACCTCAAAATTTTGGATTATTTTAATACCACTTTTTTCTAATATTTCTGTTCTTCTCTCTACTACATATTTTTCTAACTTAAAATTTGGAATTCCATATATTAATAATCCACCTGCCCTATCATACCTATCATATATTGTAATTTGATAACCTAATTTTCGCAATTGTTCAGCTGCAGCTAATCCAGCTGGACCAGCTCCTATGATTCCTACACTTTGTTTTTTTTCATTTTTAACTTTAATTGGTTTTACCCATCCCTCTTTCCAAGCTGTGTCAGTAATATATTTTTCAACAGATCCTATTGTAACTGTTCCATGTCCAGATTGCTCAATTACACAATTTCCTTCACACAGTCTATCCTGTGGACAAATCCTCCCACACACTTCAGGCATGTTATTTGTACTTTGTGCAAGCTCGTAAGCTTCTTTAAGTCTTCCCTCTGCTGTTAGTTTTAACCAATCTGGTATATTATTACTTAATGGGCAATGAACTTGACAAAATGGAACTCCACATTGTGAACATCTGCTAGCTTGCTCACCAGCTTTTTCTTGAATAAACTCATTGTAAATTTCATTAAAGTCATCTTTTCTATCAGCGACTTCTCTTTTAGGTGGATTTTGTTGACCTATTTTTACAAATTTTAACATTTTTTTATTCATTTTTTTTCTTTTAAAAGTAAAGATATATCAGCCTTTTAAATATAAAAAGATAAACTAAGACAGTTATTATGACCTTTATTTTCAAATAAATAAGTACTATCAACGTTTTTTAATTTTTTGCATAACTACTATGTTGTCACAGAATTGTTTTATTTAATCTCTAATTAAGTTACGAAAGAAAATGCTTAAAGACATCATAGAAATTGTAATTCTATCTCTTATTCAGGGTGTTTCTGAATTTCTACCAATTAGTTCATCTGCTCATTTAATTATAGTTTCTTCGCTGTATGAATTTAAGTCAAGTTCCTTACTAATAGATGTGAGCTTACATCTTGGCTCACTGTTGGCAATTGTGTTTTTTTTTAGAAAAGAATTATTTGATATAAGTAATAATCATAAATTATTATTGCTTATTATAATTGGTTCTCTTCCACTTGTTGTTGTTGGATATTTTTTGCATAGAACAGGTTTTATTTATTTATTAAGAGATATAAAAATAATAGCATGGACCACTCTTATATTTGGTATTTTTTTATATTTTGCTGATCAAAATAAATTTAATAAAAAAATTTCTTCTGATTTAGATTTTAAGAAAATTCTTTATATTGGACTATTTCAAACTTTAGCTTTAATCCCTGGCGTTAGTAGAGCTGGAGTCACAATCACAATTGGACGTATGCTAAAATTTAATAGATACGATTCTAGTAAAATTTCTTTTTTACTTGCTATTCCAGCTTTAACTGGAGCAAGTGTTTTAAGTTTAAAAGATATTTTAAACCAAAGTTTTGAGATAAATTATTTTGTCTTTTTATCAATTGTATTATCTTTTCTATTTTCTTATTTTACTGTTAAGTTTTTTTTGAAATATATTAATAAATTTTCACTTAATATTTTTGTAATTTATAGAATTATAATTGCATTATTTTTATTTTTAATAATATATAATTAATTTTTTTTAAGAATAGGCATTAATTGAGAAAGCAAAACTCCAAATAAAATAAATAAACATCCTATTAAATTATTAATATCTAAGATTTGACTTAACAAGATCCAAGCCGCAATAGTTGCGAAGACACCTTCTAATGAAAAAACTATTGCTGCAGGTGCAGGTGATATATTTTTTTGTGCATAAATTTGTAAAACAAATGCAAATCCTCCTGATAAAATTCCGGCATATAAGATAGAATTAATTTCCTTCAAAATATTTGAGTAAATAAATTCTTCATAAATTGATGCAATTATGAAAGAAAATAAAGCAACAATTAAAGTTTGAATAGCTCCAAGAGTTAAAGGAAGATCATATTTTTTAATAATCATCCCAGTAAAAATTATATGCGTACTCCAAAATAAAGCACCAAGAACTACTAGGTTATCTCCGAGCCTAACTGTTGCATCTTGAAAATTTGTTAATAAATAGCCACCTATTAAACATAAAATTACTGAAGGCCAAACACTCCAATGAATGGATTGTTGTTTAAATAAAAAAATAATTATTGGGACCATTGGTACATAGAAAATTGTAAAAAAAGCAGCATTTGCAACATCCGTGTAAAGAAGTGCAACTTGTTGTAAAGCTGAGCCTAGAAAAAGTGATAATCCAATTAAAAATGAAAGAATACCAAAGGTTTTGGTGTCAGATTTAAACTCTGATTTAAACTTTTTAAATTCAAATAAAAACACCAAAGGAATTATAGCTAAAAAACCAATAAAAAATCTTACAGCATTAAAGGTAAATGGACCAATGTCATCCATTCCAGTATCTTGCGCAATAAATGTAGTGCCCCAAATTAAAGTACAAAGTAAGGCACTTAAAAGGGATGTTGTTTTTGTCATAGCGATTTATACTGCTAACTTGTAGGCAAAATTTTTACCTAAATTTTCTTTTAAATCATTATTAAATCTAGCAGCTTCTGCGCCATCAATTATTCTGTGATCATAAGATAGAGATATAGGTAAAATAGTTCTTACTTTGAATTTTCCATTAATTAAAATTTGTTTTGCCTGAGATTTTCCAACGCCCAAAATTGCAACTTCTGGATAGTTAATTATTGGTGTAAAAAAAGAACCTCCTATACCTCCAAGACTAGTAATTGTCATTGATCCACCAAAAAATTCTTTTTTATCTATCTTTAGATTTCTACATTCATCACTGATTTTTTTTAATTCACTTCCTATATAGCTAATATTTTTATTGTCAGCATTTCGAATTTTAGGAACCATCAAGCCATGCTGTGTATCTACAGCTATTCCAATATGAAAATATTTTTTTAGAGTTATTTTTCCATTTTCAATATCATCTATAGAAGAATTAAAGTTTGGGAATTTTTTCAGAGAAACAACTAAAGCTTTCACTAAAAATGCTAGCGGTGTAATTTTTTTCTTTTCTCCAGTATACATATCTGTTAACGAATTTCTAAAGTCTTCCATTTCAGTAATGTCTACTTCATCATGGTTTGTGACATGAGGTATAGTTGTCCATGAATTTACTAGATAAGTTGATGACAATTTCTTGACCCTTGGTATATCTTTAACTTCTATTTCCCCAAAATCAGAATGTTCAAATTCGTTTTTTATTTTATTCAGTTTGTTTTCTTTTGTTTCTTCAACATTTTTTGTTTTAGAAGAAACAAATTTTTTAATATCATCTTCAATAACTCTGCCACTTTTTTCACTGCCAACAACTTGATTAATATCTACACCAAGTTCTCTAGCAAATTTTCTAGCTTTTGGGCTTGCTGGTGAAATATTTGTGACCTTACTTTGATTGATTAAAGTTTGTTGAATTTCAGGTTTTATTATTTGAATTTTTTTAAACTCATTTTCAATAGGTGATTTTCCTTGAATCTTTTCCTTTGTTTCTGATGCACTTTCTAAAATTAATATTAAGTCACCTTCTGAAACTTTATCTCCTACTTTAATATTTACTGACTTAACTTTTCCATTAAACGAGGCAGGAATTTCAACGCTAGATTTATCACTTTCAATCGTAATAAGTGGATCGTTTTTTAATACCGACTGGCCATTTGAGACTAACACCTCAATTACTTCAACATCTTTAAATTCTCCAATATTTGGTACTTTAATTTCTTTGTCTGACATAATTATAACTTAGTAGGCATTGGTTTGTTTCCATCAATATTATATTTTTTAATGGCTTCTTTTGCATATTTTGATGCGATTAACTGTTCTTTTGCTAAAACGCTTAATCCATAAGCAACCAAATGCTCTTTATCAACTTCAAAGAATTTTCTAAGATTTTTTCTAGTATCGCTTCTTCCAAAACCATCTGTACCCAGTGAATAAAAGCTTTTATTTGTATAGGGTCTAATTTGATCAGAATTCATTCTCATATAATCTGAAGCAGCCATTATTGGTCCTTCAGTCTTTCCCAGACATTTTTCGACAAATGAAACTTTTGGTTCTTTATCAGGATTTAGCAAGTTATATCTTTCAGTTTCCATTCCATTTTTTCTTAATTCGTTAAAGCTTGTAACGCTCCAAACTTCACTATCAATTTGATAATCATCTTGTAATATTTTTGCAGCTGACATCATTTCCCTCAATATCGTGCCTGAACCTAATAGCTGAATTTTTGTTTTCTTATATCTACTAAAGTCACTAATTTTATACATTCCTTTAAGAATTCCTTCTTCACAATTTTTATCTTTGGGCATCTCCGGGTGAGAATAATTTTCATTCATAGTTGTAATATAATAAAAGACATTTTCATTTTTTTCATGCATTCTTCTTAAACCCTCTCTAAAAATTACTGCCAGTTCATAATGAAATGTTGGATCGTAAGTTACACAATTTGGTATTGTGGATGCCACAAGGTGACTATGGCCATCTTGATGTTGTAAACCTTCACCTGCTAGAGTAGTTCTTCCTGCAGTTGCACCTATTAGAAAGCCTCTAGCTTGACTATCTCCTGCAGCCCAGGCTAGATCTCCTATTCGTTGAAAGCCAAACATAGAATAAAAGATATAAATAGGAATCATTTCAATATCATGGTTTGTATAAGAAGTTGCAGCCGCAATCCATGATGACATCGCTCCAGCTTCATTAATTCCTTCTTCTAACACCTGTCCACTTTTATCTTCTCTGTATGAACTTAGTTGCTCTGAATCTTCTGGTTCATATTTTTGTCCCTCATGTGCATAAATTCCTATTTTTTGAAAAAAACCTTCCATTCCAAATGTTCTTGCTTCATCTGGAATTATTGGGACTAATCTTGGAGAAACATTTTTATCCCTCAAAAGATTTGTAAACATTCTAACTAATGCCATTGTTGTTGACATTTCTTTTTCACCTGTTGAAACTTTCATGAAATCAAAAATGTTTTTAGCTGGTGCTTTGATTGGTTTTGAATACGTTGTTCTTTCAGGTAAAAAACCTCCAAGATCCATTCTTCTTTCTTTAATGTATTTTATCTCAGGAGATTTTTCTTCTGGTTTAAAATATTCAATATTTTTTACCTGTTTATCTGTTAAAGGAACATCAAAACGATCTCTGTAATATAATAAATCATCTACATCTAATTTTTTAGTCTGGTGAGTAGTATTAACACTTTCCCCTGTTTTGCCCATTCCATAACCCTTTATAGTTTTTGCAAGAATTACCGTGGGACTACCCTTATTTTTTGAGGCTTGATCATAAGCTGCGTAAACTTTATGTGGATCGTGACCACCTCTATTTAATCTCCATATATCTTTATCTGACAAACTAGAAACTAATTCACTTGTTTCTGGATACTTACCAAAAAATTTATCTCTTACATATGCTCCATTTCTTGCTTTCATTGCCTGGTATTCACCATCTACTGTTTCATTCATTATCTTAACTAAATGACCTGTTTTATCATTTGCAATTAATGAGTCCCAGTACGATCCCCAAATTACTTTGATAACGTTCCACCCTGCTCCTCTAAAACTTCCTTCAAGTTCCTGGATAATTTTTCCATTCCCCCTTACAGGTCCATCTAATCTTTGAAGATTACAATTAACCACAAAAATTAGATTATCTAATTTTTCTCTTGCAGCTAATCCAATAGCTCCTAAAGACTCAGGTTCATCCATTTCACCATCACCAAGAAATGCCCAAACTTTTCTGCCCTCATCTTTGATTAATCCTCTATTAATCAAATATTTCATGTATCTTGCTTGATAAATTGCAAGCATTGGTCCCAAGCCCATCGATACAGTTGGAAATTGCCAAAACTTTGGCATTAACCAAGGATGCGGGTAAGATGAAAGACCACCCGGTTTAACCTCTTGTCTAAAGCTATCTAACTGTTTTTCATTTAATCTGCCTTCTAAAAATGCTCTGGCATACATTCCTGGTGCACTATGCCCTTGAAAATATACCAGATCTCCCCCAAATTTATTATTTTTTGCTCTCCAAAAATGATTCATTCCAACATCATAAAGTGTTGCTGCCGATGCAAATGTACCAATGTGACCTCCTAATTCTGGAAATTTTTTATTTGCTCTCACAACCATAGCTGCTGCATTCCATCTAATGAGAGATCTTATTCTTCTTTCAATATTTTGATCTCCATTTGATTTAACCTCTGCTTCTGGGGGGATTGTATTAATATATGGTGTATTTTGTGTGTAGGGAATATTTGCTCCTTCTAGATAAGCTTTATTTATCAATTCTTTTATTAAGAAATGTGCTCTTTCATTTCCATCTTTTTCAACTACAGCAGATAGGGACTCAAGCCAATCTTTGGTCTCTAGTGGGTCAATATCATTTTCATTAGTTACTTGAATTATAGTATCTTTTTTTCTCTCTACAGATTTTTTATCAGTAACATTTTTTTTTAAAACTGTTTCAGCTTGTTTAATTATACTTTCAGTATCTTTTGGAATCAGTTTTTCAGTATTTTTATCTTTTGATGATGAAATATTTAATAACAAGTCTCCCTTGGAAACTTTATCTCCTACTTTAATATTCACTGATTCAACAACTCCAGAAAGAGTTGATGGTATTTCAACGCTTGATTTATCACTTTCTATCGTGACGACAGGATCATTTAAATTAATCTGATCTCCAACTTTTACCAAAAGTTCTATAACCTCAACTTTTTCAAATTCACCAATATCTGGAACAAGTAATTTTTGACTCATTGTTTTAAAACGATTTATATACTTAAAAAAAATAAATCTCTTATTATTTTAACATATAATATAGATTTTTATGTAAACGACTAATTTTATTAATAAAAATCTCTAAATACCCAGAAAAAAGTTTTTTAGGCTCTCTCAATACAGATTGCTATTCCCATGCCGCCACCAATACATAAAGTTGCACAACCTTTGCTTTTATTTTGTTTTATCATTTCATGAATAAGAGTTACTAAAATTCTAGTTCCAGATGCTCCAATTGGATGTCCTAAAGCTATTGCTCCTCCATTCACATTTACAATTTCTTTTGAAATACCAAGATCTTTTATTACTGCAATGCTTTGAGCTGCAAATGCTTCGTTAATTTCAAATAAATCAATATCTTCAATATTCCATTTTGCTCTAGCCAAAGCTAAGCGTACTGCTGGTATTGGTCCAAGTCCCATCAGTGATGGTTCCACACCACAAGTTGCCCATGATACTATTGTAGCTAATGGCTCTATAGATCTTAATTCCGCTTCCTTTCGAGACATTAATATTGTTGCTGCTGCTCCATCGTTAATTCCAGATGAATTTCCTGCTGTGACTGTTCCATTTTCTTTAAACACAGTTTTTAGTTTTTTTAGATCTTCTAAATTTAAATTGCTTCTTGGATATTCATCTGTTTCAAAAATTGTTTTTTTTTTATCTATATTTATTTCTATTTTAATTACTTCTTTAATAAATTTATTTTCACTTATAGCTTTTTGTGCTTTAACTTGAGAATATAATGCAAACTGATCTTGTTCATCTCTAGAAATTTTATATTTGTTTGCAATATTTTCAGCAGTAACACCCATATGATAATTGTTAAATGAGTCTGTCAATCCATCATTAATCATCGTATCAATCAGCATATCCTCAGATAATTTTTTATCTTTTCTATAAAAAATTGAATGCATTGCTCTAGACATGTTTTCTTGTCCACCAGCAGCAACAATTTTACTTTCTTCTAATTTAATTGATTGATATCCTGAAACAACAGATCTCAGTCCTGAACCACATACTTGGTTAATAATATGAGCAGGTTTTGAAACTGGAATTGTGGCTTGTATAGCTGCTTGTCTTGCTGTGTTTTGTCCCAAACCAGAAGTGAGTACATGCCCCATAATTACCTCATCAATTTCTTCTACTTTAATTTTTGAACTATCTATTGCCTCTTTGATTACTAACGAACCTAATTTGGCAGCACTTAAATCTTTTAATGAACCCTCGTAAGTTCCAATAGGTGTTCTTAATGCAGCTGTTATAACTACATCTTTTGACTTTTTACTCATTTATAAAATAACATATTATTTTATAAGTTAGATTACATCAAAAACTTTGATATATTCTTTAAAATTATTTAATTAAGGACCGCTGGCCAAATTGGATAAGGCGCTCGGCTACGAACCGGGAGACTCCAGATTCGAGTTCTGGGCGGTCCACCAAAAATAGGAGTTCTTTATGTTAGGTTGGCTTGTAAAATCTTCATTACAAAAATCAGTTATTTATTTTTTTATTATTGTAATATTAATTTTATTAATCTTAACTTTTGCGTTATAAAAAAATATGACCCAGGAATTTGAACAGATAAGCATTAAACCAGGATTCATGAAGCACAATGGTGGTGTTTTATTTAAAACAGTATCTGACACAGAATATGTATTTAAGACTATAATCACTAAAAATCACTTAAATGCAGCAGAAATAACTCATGGTGGTTTTTTATCAGCATTAATTGATGCGGGAGCCGGAACAGCTGCTCATAGAACAGCTGGAAATGCGCCATGTGTAACAATATCATTAGATCTTAAATTTATTGGTGCTTCCAAATTAGGAGATGAAATAACAGGATTTACAAAAATTTTGAAAAAAACAAACACACTTGTTTTTTTATTTTGTGAATTAAAATGTGCGGATAAAATAATTGCATCTGCCTCAGGTATATGGAAAATATTAAAAATTAAAGGATGATTATTCTCTTTGTTTAGCTTGTTCGATAAAATAACTGATAAATCTTAAGCGCTGAATTATAAAGAATTGTTATTAAATATTTTTAAAAGTGTTATTTTATAAAAACATAAAGGAGAAATGAGAACTCTTAAGATTGTGATTCGGTCTTGTTTTAGTCTATTTTTGTTCTTTATGTGTAACAATATGTGGTGTGAGCATAATTAAAGGTACCATAAATAGAAATGTCAAAAAATAAAATTACTGCTGTTCTAGGTCCAACAAACACAGGAAAGACATTTCTTGCAATTGAAACTATGCTCTCTTTTGATAGTGGAATGATTGGATTTCCCCTAAGGTTATTAGCAAGAGAAGTCTACGATAAAGTAATTAAAAAAATAAGCCCAGATAAAGTTGCTTTAATTACAGGTGAAGAAAAAATAATTCCATCTAATGCAAAATATTTCCTTTGCACTGTAGAGTCGATGCCAATCAACAAACATTTGGACTTTGTGGGTATAGATGAAATTCAAATGTGTGCTGATCACGAAAGAGGTCACATATTTACTGATCGATTACTAAACGTTAGGGGAGACAAACTAACTATGTTTATGGGGTCAAGCACTATAAGAAATATAGTAAAAAAACTTAATGAAGATACTGAATTCATAAATAGAGATAGACTTTCAAAATTATCTTTTGTTGGTCATAAAAAAATTTCACGGATTAATAGAAAAACAGCTATCATAGCTTTTTCAACAGAAGAAGTTTATGCAATTGCAGAGCTAGTTAGAAGACAAAAAGGTGGTGCAGCAATTGTGATGGGCTCCCTTAGTCCTAAAACTAGAAATGCACAAGTAAATCTATATCAATCAGGTGATGTCGATTTTCTAGTTGCAACAGATGCAATTGGAATGGGTATTAATATGGATTTAGAAAATGTTTTCTTTTCAAATTTAAGAAAATTTGATGGTAAAAAATTAAGAAAACTTAATTTATCTGAGATTGGACAAATAGCTGGTCGAGCAGGCAGATATTTAAATGACGGAAATTTTGGTATAACTGGAAATTGTAAAGATATTTCACCAGAAGAAGTTGAGCTACTTGAAAATCATAAATTCGAAGAAATTAAAATTTTATTTTGGAGAAACTCTAAGTTAAATTTTAATAATGCTTCAGCTCTAATTAAATCACTTAATGAAAAACCAAAAAAAGAATGGTTGCGTAAAATTCATGAATGTGAGGATGAAAAAGTTTTGAAATATTTTTTAAATAATATGGAAAGTCATAATATTAAAGATAACAAAGATACCTTAGAGTTACTTTGGGAGTGCTGTCAAATTCCAGATTTTGTAAAAAAAACCTATGGGAACCACATAGAGGTTGTTGGCAAAGTATTTGACTTCTTAAATGGAATAAATGGTAAAATTAGTAATGATTACATGAGAATACAGTTAATGAAACTGGATAATCTAGATGGAAATGTTGATTCTTTGTCAAATAGAATTGCAAATGTTAGAACTTGGTCATATGTTTCAAATAAAATTAATTGGGTAGAAAATCAGAATTATTGGATTGAAAAAACAAAAATATTAGAAGATAGATTGTCTGAAAGATTGCATGAAGAACTTACCAGAACATTCATTGATAAAAGAGCAAGTATTCTTGCAAGAGGATTAAAACAAGATATGGATTTTAAAACTGAAATAATGGAGAATGATAAAGTAGTAATTGATGGTCAATTTATTGGTAATTTAAAGGGACTAAAATTCGAAATGGATTTGAAAGCAGGAGCTCTAGAAACAGATATTAAATCGTTAAAAAAAGCAGCAAGACAAACTGTGGGACCAGAGCTAAAAAAAAGAATTCAATTAATTTTAGATACAGGTCTAATAGAAATTAAAAATGATTTTAAAATTTATTGGAGAGATTTTCCTATAGCAAAATTAGAGCAAGGAAAAGACTATTTAAATCCAGAAATATTTATAATTGTAGATGATCTTTTAGATAATAAAGATAAACAGAATTTTTCTAACTTTATTGAAAAATGGATTAAAGAAAAGATAGAGCTAGTATTAAAAAGTCTAATTGACTTAAAAAATTTAAAAGAAAGTAACTCTTCAATTAAAGCCTTAGCTTATCAGCTGTATGAAAATAATGGGGTTTTAAAAAGAGAAAATGTTACAGATTATCTAAAAAAACTTGGACAAGAAGAGAGAAAAATTCTGAGAGAGCTGGGAGTTAAATTTGGAAGATATCACATTTTTTTATACAAATTACTAAAACCTGAGGCTGTTTCTTTGAGAATTTTATTATGGAAAAACTTTCACCAAAAATTTTTGAATTTAGCACCTCCTACTTTTGGATTAAATTTTGTAGAAGATAAAAATGCAAAAAATAAAAACTTTATGCTCCTATGCGGATTTGAAAATTTTGAAAATTATTTTGTCAGAATAGATATTTTAGAAAGACTTTTTGTTCAAATAATAAATTCAAATCCAGATAAAAATAAAGAAATCAGGTTAGTACCAGAAATGCTTAACCTACTTGGTTGTAATAAACAAAATTTCCAAAAGTTAATTGAAAAAATGAATTATAAAACTTTTGAAAAAGAAAATGAACTTTATTTTAAATACTACCCAAAAAAAATAATTAAAAAAAGTTCAAAAAGAATAGTTACTTCTAATAGTCCTTTTAAAGTTTTAAAAAATTTAAATCTAAATTAATGCTTAAATTTTTTAAAGATAAAGGTAAAAACAAGGTAAATTGTAAAGAAAACTCCTTTTTTAAGATTGCATCTCTTTTGATTTATGCTGCAAAACTGGATGAGGACTACACAGAAAAAGAAGAACAAATTATTAAAAAAACATTATTGGATTTGGGGGCAAAAAACTCAGAGATTAATGAGTTTATTTTAAATGCAAAAACTTTAGAAAAAAATTCAAATCAAATATTAGATTTTACAAAAGAGGTTAAAAATATGCCAGAATTAGATAAAAAGAAAGTCATTGAATCTCTTTGGAAAATTATTTATTCAAACAACGAGGCTGATATATATGAAACAAATTTAATGAGAAGATTGACTGGCTTATTATATATAGATTCAAAAACTATGGGTGAAATTAGAGAGAAAGTAAAAAAACAATTAAATAAATGACATATCTAGTTAACGATAAATGTATTAAATGCAAACATACTACTTGTGTAGAAGTCTGTCCTGTTGATTGCTTTTATGAAGGTGAAAA
>JADHRF010000022.1 GCA_016777565.1 Pelagibacteraceae bacterium | reverse complement strand
AAATAAAACTTCATTGAACATTCATTGAAAACTTCATTGAAGATTTTTAGTTCAGATAAAAAAAAAGGGCAGTAAAAACTGCCCTTTTTGAATTTTGAGTTTGGTCAGAATGATTACATTCCCATTCCACCCATGCCGCCCATTCCACCCATGCCGCCCATTCCACCTGGCATTCCAGCAGGAGCTGCATCTTTTTCTTCAGGTTTATCGGAGATCATGGCTTCAGTTGTAATCAAAAGTCCAGCTATTGAAGCAGCGTCTTGTAATGCTGATCTAACAACTTTAGTTGGGTCAATAATACCTTTAGCAAACATATCGCAATAATCTTCTGTTTGAGCATCATAACCTTGTGAAGGTTTACTACCTTCTATAAGTTTTCCAACAATTACAGCACCATCAACACCAGCGTTTTCTGTAATTTGTCTAATAGGAGCTTGTAAGGCTTTTTTAACAATTTCTACGCCCGCCTTTTGATCTTCACCTTTAACTTTAACTTCGTCTAATTTTAGAGAAGCATAAAGTAGAGCACATCCGCCACCAATTACCACGCCTTCTTCAACAGCAGCTCTTGTAGCGTTTAATGCATCTTCAACTCTATCTTTTCTCTCTTTAACTTCCACTTCTGTAGCGCCACCAACTTTAATAATAGCAACACCTCCAGCGAGTTTAGCCAGTCTTTCTTGAAGTTTTTCTTTATCGTAATCAGATGTTGTTTCAGTAATTTCTGCTCTGATTTGATTACATCTAGCTTCAATATCAGCTTTTTTACCACCTCCACTTACGATAGTGCTATTTTCTTTATCAATTTTGACTTTTTTACAAGATCCAAGATCACCTATTTTAACACTTTCAAGTTTGATGCCTAAATCATCAGAGATAACTTGACCACCTGTTAAAATTGCGATGTCTTCAAGCATAGATTTTCTTCTATCACCAAAACCTGGAGCTTTAACAGCTACAACTTTTAATCCGCCTCTAAGTTTGTTAACTACTAATGTTGCAAGAGCTTCACCCTCAACATCTTCAGCAACTATCATTAACGGTCTACTAGCTTGAACAACTGCTTCTAATAAAGGCACCATATCTTGTAAGTTTGCTAATTTTTTTTCAACCAAGAGAACTAAAGGATTATCTAATTCTGTAATCATTTTTTCAGTATTAGTCACAAAGTATGGAGATAAATAACCTCTATCAAATTGCATACCTTCAACCACATCAAGCTCTGTTTCAAAACCTTTAGCTTCTTCAACAGTGATAACGCCTTCGTTACCTACTTTTTGCATAGCTTTTGAAATCATATCACCAATAGACTTTTCACCGTTTGCAGAAATTGTTCCTACTTGAGCCACTTCTTCATTTGATTTTACTTTTTTAGAACTTGTTTTTAATTTATCAATTACAAACTCGACTGCTTTATCTATTCCACGCTTAAGATCCATTGGATTCATTCCAGCGGTTACATATTTAAGCCCTTCTCTAACAATCCCTTGTGTGAGGATAGTTGCTGTAGTCGTTCCATCACCAGCGTTATCATTTGTTTTACTAGCAACTTCCTTAACCATTTGAGCTCCCATATTTTCAAATTTATCTTCAAGCTCGATTTCTTTTGCTACAGAAACACCATCTTTAGTTGTTCTTGGGGCACCGTATGATTTATCCATTACAACATTTCTGCCTTTTGGTCCCAATGTTACTTTGACGGCGTTAGCTAAGATATCTACACCGTTCATCATTTTTGATCTTGCTTCTATTCCAAATTTAATTACTTTTGCCATTTTAATCTCCTTTTTTTAATTTCTATTTTATTTACCCTTTGAAATTCCCATGATGTCAGATTCTTTCATGATGCTATATTCTTTATTATCTATTTTTACTTCTGTTCCTGACCATTTTCCAAAAAGTACAATGTCACCAACTTTAACATCCATTGGAATTAATTTTCCTTCTTCAGTTTTAGCTCCAGGTCCAATAGCTACAACTTCACCTTCTTGTGGTTTTTCTTTTGCAGTGTCTGGAATAATTATTCCACCTGCGGTTTTTGCTTCACTATCAAGCACTTTAATTAGTACTCGGTCATGCAAGGGTCTAAATTTCATGTTTTGCTCCTTCAAATTTGATTGTAGACCTGATATGGTATGTTTTCAGAAAATTTCAAGTGTTAGTAATATGAATGGTAAGCCCAAAAATGGCTTATATTGCTATATTTTGTTTATTTTTCTATAAACAATAAAACCGGAGCTTTAAAATTGAAAAAATTGAACCATTTGGCAGAAATTTACAATTCTTACGACACATTTATTATTGATTTATGGGGGGTAGTACACAATGGAGTTAAGCTTAACTTGAAAGCCATAGAAGCAATAGAGAATTTAATTAAAAAAAAAAAAAAAATTGTTTTCTTAACTAATGCTCCAAGACCTTGTTCAGTTGTTAAACAATATCTTGTTAATCTAGGGATGAGAGAAAATATGCTCAAAAACATAATGTCATCTGGTGAAGCATCGATGAAAGCTTTGGAAGATGAAAGATTTGGTAAGTTATTTTTTCATCTTGGTCCCAATAAAGATAATGAAATTTTTATTAACATTAAAAGTAATAAATGTTCTTTACATCAATGTGAATTTATTTTGTGTACTGGTTTAATTGAAGATAAAGAAAATGACTTAGAATATCATAGAAGTTTATTAAAAAACCATGTTTCTAAAAAACTGATTTGTACAAATCCGGATTTGATTGTTCACAGAGGAGAGTTAGCGGAATATTGTGCTGGAACAATAGCTGAACTTTTTGAATCTATTGGTGGAGAGTCAATTTACTTTGGCAAACCTCACAAAGAAATCTATAACATGTGTTTTACAGAAAATGAAAAAGTAATTGCCATTGGAGACAACCTAAACACTGACATTAAAGGCGCCAACAACATGAATATAGATTCTATTTTTATTTCTGATGGTGTTCACAGAAGTGAATTCAAAAATGAAAATGAACTTAAATTCCTTTCATTAAAATATAAAGTCATGGCAAGTTACTATCAACCACAATTAATCTGGTAAAATGAAAATATATAAAAACTTGAATATTAAAAAAAAACACAAAAATGCTATTATTGCTATCGGCAATTTTGATGGACTTCATTTAGGTCATAAAAAAGTTTTAAATCAAGCTAGGTTTAAAGCAAAAAAAGAAAATTTAAAATTTGGGGTGATAACTTTTGAGCCAATACCAAATATGTTTTTTAATAAAAGCATGGAACATCACAGAATTAATCTAATTGATCAAAAAATTTACTACTTAAAAAAAATTAAAATAGATTTTTTAATCATAATAAATTTTAATAAATCATTTTCAAACATTAGCGCAGATAATTTTATTAAAAAAATTTTAATTAAAAAGCTTAATAGTAAATATATTTTTGTTAGTAGAAATTTTAAGTTTGGAAAAAATAGAAGTGGTAATACAAATACTTTAAAAAATTTTGAAAAAAAACATTTCTTTAAAACGGTCATCACTATTCCACACCAGAAAAGTAAAAAAATAATTTCTTCATCTTTAATAAGAAAGAATATTGCAAAAGGAAACGTTAGAAAAGTTCAAAATTTTTTAGGCAGACCTTGGTCTATAAAAGGAAAAGTAATTCCTGGCAAAAAAAGGGGTCGAAAGATTGGATTTCCAACTTGTAATATTGAATGGAAATCTTATGCCTTGCCTAAATTAGGTGTTTATACCGTCTTAGTACAAACTAAAGATTTTAAAAAAAGAGGTATAGCAAATATAGGCTACAGACCTACATTTAATGGTAAAACTTTACTTCTCGAGGTAAATATATTTGGAATAAAGATGAATTTATATAAAAAGATATTAAAGGTTAGTTTTATTAAATTTATCAGACCAGAAAAAAAATTTAAAAATATCAGTGAACTTAAAAATCAGATTAAAAAAGATATAATTGAAGCAAAGAAATAATGTCCAAAGAAAATCTACACCTTCCAAAAACAGCTTTCTCTATGAAAGCGAATCTTTCCGAAAAGGAACCTGAGATTTTAAAAAAATGGGAAAAAGATAAAATTTTTGAAAAAATAAGAAAAAATTCCAAAGGTAAAAAAAAGTTTGTTCTACATGATGGACCTCCCTACGCCAACGGTCACATTCATATGGGAACAGCCTTAAATAAAATTTTAAAAGATATGGTTACAAGATTTCATCAAATGAATGGAAAAGACTCTGTTTATGTTCCTGGTTGGGATTGCCATGGATTACCTATCGAATGGAAAATTGAAGAAAGGTATAAAAAAAATAAAAAAAATAAAGACGAAATCCCAATTAAAGATTTTAGAAAAGAATGTAGAGAATTTGCAAAAGAATGGATAGATATTCATATTAATGAATTTAAGAGACTTGGTGTAACTGGAGATTTTAAAAACTATTACTCTACAATGAGTTTTTCTGCCGAAGCACAAATTGTAAGAGAACTTGGTAAATTTTTATTAGATGGTAGTTTATATCAAGGTTTTAAACCAGTATTTTGGTCTACTGTAGAGAAAACAGCTTTAGCAGACGCGGAGGTAGAATATAAAGATCATGCTTCAAACACTATATTTGTTGCCTTCAAAGTTAAAGAAACTCCAAAAGATTTTCTAAAAGACTCTAATATTATTATTTGGACAACAACACCGTGGACCATCCCTGCTAATAGAGCTTTAGCTTTTAACAGTAGTATAGAGTATGCTTTAGTAGAAATAAGCGATCTTGAAAATTTTAAAGAAAAAAAAATAGTAGTTGCTACTAATCTCTTAAACTCAATTGCTAAATCTTGTTCTATAGACAAATATAAAGTTTTAAAGACATTTAATGGTTCAGAATTTACAGATACTATTTGTCAGCATCCATTTAAAACATTAGGGTATAATTTTAATGTACCAATGCTAGAAGCAAGATTTGTAACTTTAGAACAAGGTACAGGAATTGTCCATTGTGCACCAAGTCATGGTCCTGATGATTTTAATCTGTGTCTTAAACATAATATTCCTTCAAAATATACAATTGATAATGCGGGCTACTATACCGATGAAATCCCTTATTTTACAAAGACACATGTTTTTAAAGCTGATCCAATCGTTATAGATAAATTAAAGGAAGTAAAAAAATTATTAAAAAATGATAAACTTCAACACAGTTACCCTCATTCTTGGAGATCAAAAGCTCCATTGATTTACAGAGCCACACCTCAATGGTTTATCTCAATGGAAAAAAAGTCTTTAAGAGACAAAGCAATTAAAGCAATAAGTGAAACTGCTTTTTATCCCTCTAAAGGTAAAGAAAGATTATTATCGATGATAGAAGGAAGACCAGATTGGTGTATTTCAAGACAAAGATCTTGGGGTGTCCCTTTACCTTTGTTTGTTAATAAAAAAACTAAAGAGCCTTTAAGAGATCAAAAGATTATAGATAGAATAGCCGATATTTATGAAAAAGAGGGATCAGATTGTTGGTTTACAGACGATCCAAAAAGATTTTTGGGAGAGGATTACAATGTTGCTGATTATGATAAATTAACTGACATTGTTGAAGTATGGTTTGATAGTGGCTCAACACATAGTTTTGTTTTAGAAAAAAGAAAGGATCTTAAGTGGCCAGCAGATATGTATCTCGAGGGTTCAGATCAACATCGTGGGTGGTTTCACTCTTCGTTATTAGAATCTTGCGGAACAAGAGGTAGAGCTCCATTTGAAAGTATTTTATCTCACGGTTTTGTAGTTGATGGCAAAGGCATGAAAATGTCCAAATCAGCAGGTAACGTTATCTCACCCGACGATATTTTAAAAAATTATGGAGCAGACATTTTAAGAGCATGGGTTGCCTCATCTGATTATGCCGAAGACTTAAGAATTGATAATACAATTTTAACTCAACACGCTGAGTCTTATAGAAAAATTAGAAATACATTCAGGTTTATTTTAGGAAATCTACAAGACAAATTTGAACCCCAGGATTTTAATAAAATTGATATAAAGAAATTTTCTGAGTTAGAACAATATGTTTTAGGAAAAATTTCACACTTAGATAACACTATTAAAGAAAATTTAAAAAATTATAATTATCATAAACTATATAAGGAACTTGCAAATTTTTGCACTTTAGATCTCTCATCGTTTTATTTCGATATTAGAAAGGATCTTTTGTATTGCGATGACTTAGATTCAAAAAAACGTAAGGATTGCATTTTAGTGTTGAATATCATTTTAGAGTGCTTGCTTAAATGGTTTGCTCCCATTTTTGTTTTTACCACTGAAGAAATATTTGGCCTTTTAAACAAAAATGAAAATAGCATACACGAAATGTCATTTCCTGATATTCCTCTAAATTGGAAAAATAACTTACTAAATGAAAAGTGGAAAAATTTATATGAAATTAAACAGGAGGTAAATTTTGCCATAGAAGAAAAAAGATCAAGTAAACAAATAGGCTCGAGCTTAGAAGCAGAACTTTCAATTCATGTTAATGAGAAAGAATTTAAGCTTTTAGAAGGTTTGGATTTAGAAGAATACTTCATTACTTCAAAAGTTACAAAAATTAAAAACAAATCAGAAGATAAGACAAAAATAGAAGTTAAAAAATCACAAGGAAAGAAGTGCACCCTGTGCTGGAAGATTTTAGAAAAAAAATGTGAAAGAAAATACTGTGGTATCATTTGATCAATTATGAGTATTTCAAAAAACACACAAAAAAAAATTTTTTCTAAAGAATCAATTACTTCAATTATTTTAGTTGTTATTGTTTTTATTTTAGACAGAGTTTCAAAGACCACAATAATAAATTCTCAAGAAAAAAATCAGAGCATATATATTAATGATTATTTAAATTTTGATCTTGTTTGGAATACAGGAATTAGTTTTGGATTACTTAGCCAGAATGCAAACTTATACTATCATTTAATAACTTTACTTATTTTTACCATAATAATTTTTTTAATTTATTTAATAACTAAAGCAGATTTTATGGAAAAAATTTTATTTTCTTTAATATTAGGTGGTGCAATAGGAAATTTCTACGATAGGCTCTTTTATTTTGCTGTACCAGATTTTATAGATTTTCATATTGATAATTATCACTGGTTTACTTTCAATATTGCAGATATATTTATTTCAATAGGAATAATTTTGATAATTATAAAAGATTTAATATTAAAAAAGAAATGAAGTTTAGCAAATTAATAGTCTTACAATTACTTTTATTTATTTTTTTAAGCAGCTGTTCAAGCCTTAAAGAGGCAGGTCAAGCAATAAGAAATGAAAAGTCAAAAAATTCTGATGAGTTTTTAATTCAAAAGAGAGAACCATTAATATTACCCCCTGATTATGAAAAAATACTTGAGCCTGGTTCAGTTCAAAAAAATGAAACAGATCAAAATAAAATTAAAGAAATGTTAAATGTTAAAAATCCTAAATCTAAAAGTAAAAGCAACAAATCCTCATCAACAGAAAAGTCTATTCTCCAAAAAATTAAAAAGTGAGTAAAAATTTATATTTAAAAAACAACATAAGATCAGGTTATTTTAAAAAAGTTTTATATTCAAAAGACAAAGAAAAACTTAAAAAAATTATAAATAATATTTTGATATCGTTAGATAATAAGAAAGATGTTTTTCATTCTTTGAGTAAAAACTTTAATTTTAACTTTAAATACTCAAGTCTTGTGAAATTTAAAAAATATAAATCTGTTGTTATAATAGGGATGGGAGGTTCTATTTTGGGCTCTAAAGCAATATATACTTTTTTTAGAGACCAGATCAAAAAAGATTTCACTTTTTTAGACAATTTAGATCAAATAAAGATTGAAAATATAAAAAAAAAATTAAATTTTAAAAATACTCTATTTATTATAATATCTAAATCTGGAAATACCCTTGAAACTTTAGTAAATAGCAATTTATTTAATAATAAACTTAATAATAGAAACACAATCATTATTACAGAAAATAAAAGCAATTCCTTAAGTATATTTGCTAAGAAAAGAAAAATTTTAAAGATTGAACATAAAAATTATATTGGAGGAAGATACTCAGTCTTATCTGATGTAGGTATGGTTCCAATTTTTTTTATGGGTTTAAAGATAAAAAATTTTAGAAAAAATTTGTTAGATTTTTTAATAACTAATCAAAAAAACTTACTTCTAGATAGTGTTGTTAAGCTAAGTCATATTTATAAATATAAAAAGATCAATTCTATTATAATGTTGAATTATGCACCTGAATTAAACGATTTTCTTTTCTGGTGTCAACAATTGTTAGCAGAAAGTTTAGGTAAAAAAGGAAAAGGAATATTGCCAGTTGTTTCACCAGCACCCAGAGATCATCATAGTTTATTGCAATTATACTTAGATGGACCAAAAGATAAATTATTTTATGTATTTAGTTTAAAGTCAAACAAATCAATTCAAATAAAAAAAAATATCTTTGGAAAAAATTTTGCTTATATCAAAAATAAACTTTTTTCTAAAGTTAAAGAGGCTCAAAAAAACGCATTAATAAAAGTTTTAAAAAATAAACAAATTCCTTACTACGAATTTAAAATTAGTAAAAAAAAAGAAGAAATTTTGGGAGAGTTATTTTCTTACTTTATGATAGAGACAATTTTAATTGGAAGATTGATCAAAATTAATCCATTTGATCAACCGGCCGTTGAGCAAGTAAAGGTTTTAACTAAGAAATATCTTAACTAAAAGTTCCAAAAATAACTTTTGAGCGACCATATTTTTTTATTAAAATGATATTCAAAATTTTATCAAGATCATCCTTAGAATTAATTTCTCTATGAATAATAATTAAGTGTTTTTTTTTGTAAATTAAGGAATCTTGAATTATCCTCATCTCATCGATAAAAATTTTTTCTGCAAACGGTGGATCAAAAAAAATTATCTCATATTTATTTCTATTTTTGTTTAAAAATGAAATAATTTTACCACTAAATACTTCAGATTTTTTTTCAATTTTTAAATTGTTTAGATTTTTTTTTAGAATAGCTAAAACTTTATTATCATTCTCAACAAAAGTGGATGTTTTTACCCCTCTCGAAATACATTCTATACCAAATGAACCTACCCCTGAATATAAATCTAATACGACTGCATCATCTAATTTTACTTCAATTAAATTTGAATGATTTATGACATTAAAAATATTTTCTTTAACAAAATCTCTAAGCGGTCTTGTATCAATAGATTTCAAAAATTCTAGTTTTTGTCCCTTTAAAAAACCACTAACAACTCTCATCTTTTGTTAATTACCCTCCAACCTATATCTTTTCTGAAAAAACCAAATTTCCAATTAATAATTTTAATAATTTTAATGATTTGATTTCTTATTTTTAAAAAAGTATTCCCCAGAACTACGATATTCAGTACTCTCCCACCATTTGAAAAAAATAAACCATTTTTTATTTTAGTGCTCGCATGGAATATAAAAGATTTGTTTGTAAGTTTAATCTGTCTCAAATCTATTTTTTTATTGACTATCTGTCTATTAGGATACCCTTTAGAACATAATACTATAGACATGCATTTACTTTCACTCCATTTAATTTTGATTTTATTCAGTTTATTTTCTACAGAAGCTTTAAGCAATTTACCCAAGTCGGTTTTGAGTCGTGGCAAAATAACCTGGCATTCTGGATCTCCCATTCTTACATTGTATTCTATTAAATAAGGATCGTTATTTTTTATCATAAGGCCAACGTATAAAAAACCAGTGTAAGAATGATTTCTCTCTCTAAGCGCTTTGAGTGTTGGTTCTACAATATTTTTAATAATTTTTTTTTCCAAATCTTTATTTATAACTGGCGCAGGAGAATATGCCCCCATACCACCAGTGTTGGGACCAGTTTCATTTTCTCCAACACGTTTATGATCTTGAGCAGATCCAATAAAAGAAAATCTTTTTTTATCTACAATTAAAAAATAACTAACTTCCTCACCTTCTAAAAATTCTTCAAGGACTAATTTTTTTGAACTTTTAAATTTGCCTAAAAAAATTTCATTACTAAATTTTTCAACTTCTTTTTTTGAGTAGCAAATTACTACTCCTTTTCCCGAAGCTAGCCCGTCTGCTTTAACCACTATTGGCATTTTATGTTGAGCAAGAAATATATTTATATCTTTTTTATTTTTACAAATTTTAAAACCAGCAGTTGGAATCTTGTTTTTTTTACATAAATATTTCATAAAAGCTTTAGAGCCTTCTAATTGCGCAGCATATTTATCTGGTCCAAATACTTTAATTTTATTTTTTCTTAAAAAATCTACAATACCTTTAACAAGGGGTAATTCAGGTCCAACAACTACTAAATCAATATTATAGAGTTTTATTACTGACAGAAGTCTATTAAAATTTAAGAAATCTATATTTAGATTTTTAGCAATAGAATTTGTTCCAGCATTTCCTGGGATACAATAAATCTTGTTTACAATACTTGACTCAAACAATTTATGACAAAGAGCGTGCTCTCTTCCACCACTTCCAATTAAAGCAATATTCATACAAGAGAATATATTATATATACTATTCTAAAATATGATCAAAAAAAAAGCTGTAATTAAATATAAACCCAATTCTTTTGATATTTTAGAAGACGGAGACCATGTTGTTTGTGCTGTTTCAAAAAAAATTATATTATTAGAAAATTTAACTTATTGGAATGTTGATCTTCAAGAACCCTATTTTTCTCCTATAGAGGTAAAAATTAAGTATGAGGAGTTAAAAAAAAAATAATTACTTCCAACGATTGTGAGTCCAAATCCACTGACCAGGATCCTTTAATATCATTTCTTCAAGAATCTTATTTAATTTTATAGATATATTTATTTTATTAGCTTCAGTTTCATCATTTTTCGAGACTTTTATTGGTTCGTAAATTTCAATTTCAAAATTGTCGTTAGACTTTCTTGATATATAAATTGGCACAATATCTAAATTAAATTTAAGTGCCATTTGAGCCGGCATTGTTGTTGTAAAAGCCATATGTTCAAAAAAGGGTAACTTTTTACCCTCGCTAACCCTTTGGTCTATCATTAGCGCAATACTAAAATTATTTTTTATGAAGTGTATAGAGTCTTTTACACCAACAAGCCCTTTTTTAATTTGATTTTGACATATGTACTTTTTCCTTAGATATTCCATAAAAAAATTTAAAAAAAAGTTATTTAAAGGCCTATAAATAGTTGCTAATTTATGATTTCTCTTTGTGAGCTCCATCGACATTAACTCGAAATTTGCAAAATGTCCGGACACAAAAATTACAGGTTTATTACTTTGCTGAATTTTATTTAATATCTCTTCTCCTTTGATATCAATATGATTATTATTATCTCTAAATTTTTTTAAGTACAAGTATTCTACAAAAGTTTTTCCATAATTATTCCACATTTTATGTTTTATATTATTTTTTATATCGTCATTTTGAATACCTAGAAATTTTTCTAGATTATTATTAATTGTTTGTTGTGATTTTATATGTGGTCCAATTGTATTAAATAAAAAAGAAAAAAATTTTCTACTTAAATTTAAGCCAATTATCTTTATAATAATAAAAAATAAATAAACAAATATAGCCTGAAAAAAATACTTAATAATTTTTACAATAAACATTTTGTTATTTCTTTCTCAAATTCAGATTGATTTTTAATTTTTAGATCAATACTCAAGTATTGAATCTGTGGTATCTTATGATGTTCAATTCTGTAATAGTCTTTTTCTGTAGTGACAATTTTTAAGTTATGTTTTTTTGAATATTCAACTATATCTTGCAACTCTTTTACAGAATAATTGTAATGATCTGGAAAAGATATTTTTTTTAAAATCTGTAGATTATTTTTTTCTAAAAGGTTAAAAAAATTATTTGGATTACCAATTCCTGCAAAAGCAAGTAAATCGTATTTGGTAAATTGATCTAAATTAGAAGGTGAATATTCTGAGTAGTAAATTTTAATATTTTTAGATATTTCTTTTATTTTTTTTTCGAAAGATACATTTATATTTCCATTTATTACTACTATTTGACAATTTTTTAGTGAAGACAAAGGTTCTCTTAGAGGCCCCGAAGGTAGCGTCATCTCGTTTCCAGCTAACTGTTTCTCATTAAAACAAATTATATTTAAGTCTCTAACAATAGATGTATCTTGGAAACCATCATCTAAAATTACGCAGTCAAATTTTTCTCTCTCTGCTTTTTTTATTGCCTCTATTCTCGATTTATTTTTGAATAATTCTATTTTTTTGGACTGAATTAATTTAACTTCATCTTCGTGTGATTTATAAAATTTTTTAATTATAACTATTTTTTTGTCTAATTTTTTTAATATTTCATAAATTTTTACAGTTAAAGGAGTTTTTCCTGTACCACCTAAATATACGTTACCAACACAAATGATAGGGATTTTAAATTTTTCTTTTTTTTTTATGATTTTTTTTAGAATTATTAAAAACTGAAAGAAAACTGAAAAAGGTAATAAAACTAAAGATAACAATGAAGATTTTTTATGCCAGAATAGAGGTTTTAATAATTTCATATCTTATTTTAAATGTCTTTCTATTAGTATGGTTGTTTCCTCTAATATTTTTTTACCATATCTGTTTAATTGGTCTACTTGTTGATAGTTAATTTTTTTTGGGTTTTTAAATGACTCTATTATTTTTTCTGCTAGCATTTGCTCTTTAGTTATTTCTTCAGCTAAATCATATTTTCTTAAAAGTTCGTAAACTTCTTGAAAATTATATACATAAGGACCATGAAAAATTTTACATCCTGATTTAGCCGCCTCGATAGGATTCTGTCCACTAACATTTTGTTTTTCTTTTATAAGTGATTTACCAATAAAAATATTTTTACAATAATTAAAATATTTGGGCATAACTCCAAAAGAATTAATAATTAAAATTTCTGCACTGGAATTTATCAAATCATTTTCATTTAATATTTGTGTTTTTAGATTAAACTTGTCTGATAAATTTTTAATATAAACAGCTCTATCTACATGTCTTGGAATAATTATAGTTAAAATATTCGAGTATTTTTTTTTAATTTCTAAATGAGTTTTTAAAATAAAATGTTCTTCTCCATTATGAGTACTTGCTGCACACCATGTATTATAATTATCTAAAACTTTTTTATTTGAGTCAGCCAATTTATCATAAGTGCTTTCCACTGAATATTTTAAATTACCAATATGTTTGAAATTTTTTACCTCTAGATATTTTAAATTATTTTTAGATTCATTACTAGCAGGTAAACATAAATCAAAATTATTAAAAACTTTTTTTGCAAAACTTAAAACAATCGTCCATCTATTTAAAGATTTTTTAGTTATTCTTGCATTTAATAAAAGTAAAGGAATTTTTTTTTCTTTAATTTTAAATAGGAAATTTGGCCAAATTTCTGAATCAACAAAGCAAACTAAGTCAGGTTTCCAAGCTTTTAAAAATTTTTCTGAAAGTCTTTCAAGATCTAAAGGAAAGAAACGATGAGAAATGTTAGTATTATTGCTTAATTTTTTTTCTAGTAGTTTTGAAGAACTTAAAGTGACTGTAGTTATTAAAAATTGTAGACTTTTATTATTTTTACCTAATTCATTTACTAAAGGTAAAATACTTAAACATTCACCAATACTTGCAGCGTGAAACCAAATTAATTTTTTGCTATTTTCTCTATTTGCTTTAAAATTTGAAGAAAAAATTTTTTCTTTGAATCTAAATTTATCCTCTTTATTAAAAAATGATCTAAAATAGATTAATATTACAAGTAAAGGAAAAATAAAATAAGTTAAATATCTATAAACCTGTAGCATTAGTTTATTTTAATTGTTTCTCGTAAAGCGATCTATATTCATTTGAGTTTTTTATTAAATAGTCATGATTTCCGGAGTCAATAATTTTTCCATTTTTTAAAACGAAAATTTGATTTGCACTATGTATAGTTGATAGCCTATGAGCTATTACCAAAGTAGTTTTATTTTTAACTAAATTAGATATTGCATTTTGAACAATTTGCTCAGAGTCTGCGTCCAGTGAAGATGTTGCTTCATCTAAAAGAATGATTGGTGATTTTTTTAAAATTGCTCTGGCGATCGATATTCTTTGTTTTTGCCCTCCAGAAATTCTCACACCATTTTCGCCAATTTTAGTCTCAAAACCCTGTGGAAGTTTCTTTATAAACTCAGTGGCAGCGGCAAAGTCACATGCCTCTTGTACTTCTTGATCTGTAGCTGCACTATTAGCATAAGCAATATTTGCTCTTATTGTGTCGTCAAACAGAATGACATCTTGACTGACTAAGGAAATATTTCTTCGTAAGGATTCTAAATTAATTTTATGAATATTTTGGTCATCAATAAAAATCTTACCTTCTTGAGGTTCATAAAATCTTGGTAATAAATTTATTATAGTACTTTTTCCTGCACCACTATGACCTACAAACGCTGTCATTGTTCCACCATTTATATCTAAATTAATATTATTTACTGCCTTTTCATTAGTATTTGCATAACGAAAACTTACGTTATTAAATGTAATATTGTTTTTTTCTATTTTTAAGTTTGGTAAGGTTGGATCATTTTTTGTCTCAATAGGTTCATCAATTACAGTAAATATTCTTTTAGAAGCAGTTGTCCCTTGATAAATTAGCATATTAATTGTGGCTAGGGATCTGATAGGCTGATAAGCTAACATCATAGCAGCTAAAAAAGAAAAAAAATTATTAATTTCAAGTTCACCTGCAGAGATTAAATTACCAGCGTAAAAAATAAAACCAGCAATCATGAAGCCAGTCAGAGTTTCCATTACCGGTGTAGCTCTTACCATTACACTAGAAATTTTAATATTTTTTTCCACTGCTTCATCAATTGTCTTTTTTGCATTTTGACTCTCAGTTTTTTCTTTCTGATATATTCTTATCATCTTAGCTGCTTTAAAAATTTCTGATAAAAATACCGTTAAGGCTCCAGATTTTATACTTGCTTCACCTTGAACTTTACCAATTCTTTTCCCCAAGCTCTTTGCAAAAATTACAGCTAGTGGCATCATAATTATTGCAAAAGACGCAAGCTTCCAATTTTGGTAATACATTAAAGAAACCAAAGTGATTAAAGTAAAACTATCTTTTACAATATTCAGAACCCCAGTACTTACTAATTGAGTGACTGCTCCTGTATCATAAAAAACATTTGATATAAATTTACCAGAGTGTCTATTTTCTAATATTTTAATATCTGCATTAAGCATGTAATTTGCAATTTTTTTTTGAAGTTCTCCACCAATCTTTGAACCAACTTTAATAATATTTATTCTTGCGAAATAAAGTGAAATTCCTTTTGTGGAAAAAGCCAGGATAATGCATAAAGGGATGAGCCAAGCATAAGTTTGATCTTTGTCTACAAAAATTTTCTTAACGGCAGGATCTAAAAGCCAAGCAGTGGCAGAAGTGCTTGCGGCTACAATTAGAGATAATAGAATGGAAAGAATAATCCTTTTAAAATATTTTCTTACATATTCTACATAAAGACGTTTAAGTATTGATATTATTTCTTTTAGTTCCATAAAGTTAGTTGATTAAATAGATACCTAAAAATAAACAAAGGCCAGAATAACTATTTAATTTAAAAATTTTTAAACATTTTTTTGGATTATCTTTTTTAAATATAATTATTTGGTACATTAAGCTTAAAATATAAGTAATCATTAACAGAGAAGATAAGTTTAAATCAAAATTATTATAAAATAAAAAAACAATTAAAAGTGAACTTGCAAAATAACAACAAGAAAGAAATAATTTTATATTATTTCTAAATTTTATAGATGTTGACTTAATACCAATAATTTCATCATCTACTATATCCTGTGTTCCATAAATCGTGTCATACCCCAATGTCCAAAATATGGCCGAGGCATAAAGTAAAACAATTTCTACGGAAATATTATTATTTACAGCAGCATAAGCCATTATAATACCCCAGTTAAATGTCAAACCCAGGAAAAGTTGAGGCCAATAAGTTATTCTTTTCATAAACGGGTAAGAGAAAGCTAAAATCATTGAAGCTAAACCTAAAAAAATTGTTAATTTATTAAATTGAATCAATATAAGAAAAGCTAAGCAACAAAGTAAAGCTGTATATATTAAGGATAATTTTACAGAAATTAAGTTACTGGCTAGAGCTCTATTTTTAGTTCTTTGAACTTTTTTGTCTATGTCTCTATCAACAATATCATTAACTATGCATCCTGCACTCCGCATCAATACTGACCCTAAAAAAAATAATAAAAGAAAATACAAAAATTGGCTAAAATTTTTATCAATACTATAGGCGTATGCTAATCCCCAGGAACAAGGCCAAAATAATAACATAATACCTATAGGCCTGTTTAATCTAGTCAGTTCTATAAAAATTTTTAGTTGAAACATCGGTGAATAATTACTTGTAAATATCAAACACTATCTACATAATCAATTTGATTCGATATGGATATAGATTACACAGTTGCCGCCCTAATGTTTCCAGCCATACCTCTAATGATGACTATGTATAGCAATAGATTTCATACTTTAAGTAGTTTAATTAGAAAATTACATGATCAGTATATTTTTGAGAAACGTACGCCTCCTGCATGGGAAAGCCAGTTACATGTTCTAAACAAGAGAACCAATATATTGAAATATACAATGGGTTTTGCCGCTTTTGGTTTCTTATTTAACATGACAACAGTTTTAATGCTTTACTTAGGAGACTTTGGTACTGCCAGACTGATCTTTGCCGGATGTTGTATTTGTATGATAATCTCAATTTTTTTATTTTTACAAGAAATAAGACTTTCTAATCAAGCTCTTAAATATCATTTAAGCGATATGGACTCGATGAAACAAGATTTATAATGTTTACTTTTGTTCTAAATTTTTTTTTTTAAACAAGGAAATGCCGTGGTCAGTTTTATGTTTATAAGACTCTTTAAATGTTTCTAATTGCCAACCTGACATTTTAGTTTGAATTTCTTTTAAATTATTTATCTTCCATTCATCTTTAGTATTTTCATTTTTCCACAATTTTTTTTCTTTATCTGTTCTTGCGCAACCATAACATAATCCTGTCACGGGATCAGTTTTACAAATACTGATACAGGGAGAAATAATACTATTCATTAAACAGTGAAAATAGCAGGACCATTAATTTTTCTAGACTCTAAATCTATATGAGCCTGTTTAGCATCCGCTAAGGCATATTCTTTAAATATTTTAACTTTTATTTTTCCAAATTTTATTTGTTCAAATAATTTTTTTGACCCTTCAACTACCTCATCTCTTGTTGCATAATAATCTTTCATTGTTGGTCTTGTAAAAAACAAACTTTTAAATTGTAAATCTTTCGGAACATCTAAAAGATCTAAAGGACCAGATGCGTTACCAAAAGATATCATCATACCCCTTGGCTGCAAACATTGAACAGAACCTTTGAACGTATTTTTACCGACTCCATCGTAAACTACTGAAACACCTCTATCTTTAGTGATACTCCTAACCTCTTTAACAAAATCTTGTTTGGTATAATTAATTACATGATCACAACCATTTTCTTTGGCGATAGCAATTTTTTCGTCGGATCCAACTGTGCCAATTAATTTACATCCAATTCCTTTTGCCCACTGTGAAAAAACTTGGCCTACACCACCAGCTGCCGCATGAAAAAGCACAACATCTTTAGAAGTAAGTTTATAAGTTTTACATAACAAATAATGAGTTGTTAAACCTTTAGTCATTATACACGCTGCGACTTTGTGAGAAATGCCATCTGGGATTTTTACACCTAATAAGGCTGGTAATATTCTTTCTTCAGCATAAGCACTTGGTACTCCTCCGGCATAGGCAACATTATCTCCAACACTTAAATCTTTAACGTCAGAACCTACTTCAATAATTTTTCCAGCTGCTTCTAATCCAATTCCACTTGGAAGATTGACAGGGTATAAACCTGATCTGTGGTAAGTATCTATATAGTTTAAACCGATTGCAATATTTTTTACTTTTATTTCATTAGGACCAGGCGCACTAAGTTTAATGTCTGAAAGTTCTAGAACTTCTGGACCACCTTGTTTTTTTATGATTATGGCTTTAGTCATTAATATTTTGCAAATGTTCCATTATGATAATCTTGAACAGCTTGTAGAATTTCTGCTTTAGTATTCATAACGAAAGGTCCTCCTCTTGCTATTGGTTCTCCAATTGGTTTACCCGCAATAAATAAGAATTCACTTTTCTTATTAGCTTTTACTATCAATTTATCACCTCTGTCTAATAGTATTAGGTTTGAATTGTTTGTTTTATCGTGTTTATTTTTTCCAACAGATAAATCTCCAGTCAAAAGATAAATAAAAGAATTATGTCCACTAGGAACATCACATTTAAATTCTTTATCTTTTTCTAGCACTATATGAAAATAAATTGGATCAACGTTATGACCTTTCTCAGGACCTTCTGCATTTTCAAATTTTCCAGCTATTACTTTAATAATTTTTTCATTATCTTTATGAACTCCAAGTTGATCATTTTTAATATACAAATACTCAGGCTTATTCATTTTCGATTTTGCTGGCATATTAATCCAAAGCTGAAAACCTAATAATTTTCCTTCCTTCATCGCAGGCATTTCTGAATGAATAATTCCTCTTCCAGTTTTCATCCACTGTACATCTCCTGCAGTCATTATACCTTTTGCTCCAGTGCTATCTTCGTGTTCAAATTCACCATTTAACATATAGGTTACTGTTTCTATTCCTCTGTGAGGATGAGGTGGAAACCCTGCAAGATAGTCGTCTTTGTTTTCAGAGCCGAATTCATCTAACATTAAAAAGGGATCGACGTAATCAGCTTCAGGTGTTCCGATACTTCTCTTTAATTTTACGCCTGCACCATCTGATGCATTCAGAGCCTTAATTATTTTTTTAATTTCAATTTGTGACATTGGATAAATATAATCGATGGTTAAACTATATCAACTAGCTGCGTTAAATCGCTAACTTCATTTTTTGGTTTATAATCAAGATTATCAAAAATATTTTTGTTTCTATTAACCCAAATAGCATTGTAACCATAGTTTCCACCCCCTGATACATCCCAAGTATTTGCACTAAGAAAAGCTATTTCATCTGCTTTAATTTGATACTTTTTTATAGGTATATCGTAAACTTTTGAATCTGGTTTATAAATCC
>JADHRF010000021.1 GCA_016777565.1 Pelagibacteraceae bacterium | reverse complement strand
CTTTATAAAAAACCAACTGTTGTAAATAATGTTGAAACTTTAGCTGCAGCTACTGGTATACTTATTAATGGATCAGAAAAATTTTCTTCAATTGGTAATAAAAAATCAGCTGGTACTAAATTAGTTTGTTTTGATAGTTTTTTCAATAATCCTGGTGTCTATGAAGTTGAGATGGGAACACCAATGAAAAAAGTTTTAAATGAAATTGGTGGTGGTTTTAAAGAACCTATTAAAGCATTACAGATTGGTGGACCTTTAGGTGGGGTTGTTCCTGTCAAAGAAGCAGAAAAATTAAATCTAGATTTTCAAGAATTTTCTGATGCTGGTTTTATGTTAGGTCACGCAAGTATTGTGAGTATTCCAAAAGATTTTCCTATGGTTGAATATATTCATCATTTATTTGAATTCTCTGCAGAAGAATCATGTGGAAAATGTTTTCCAGGTAGACTTGGGTCTTACAGAGGGAAAGAAATGTTTGATCAAGCAAAGAATAAAACAGCTAAAATCCCATTAAAGTTATTGAATGAACTGCTAATAACAATGAAAAAAGGTTGTTTGTGTGCATTATGCGGTGCGATACCTACTCCTATAATGAACATATTAAAGTATTTTGGTGATGAAATGAAAAATGATATGGTAAAAGATAATTAATGAGCTCAGAAAAAAGAAAAATTGCGTATATAGATGGTAAGCCATATGAAATTGGTCCAAACCACACATCCGTTTTAAAATTTGTTAAAAGTTATCTTGGAGAAAAAAAAGTACCCACTCTTTGTGATGATCCTAACTTAGCGCCTTATGGAGCTTGTAGAGTTTGTTCTGTTGAAGTAGCTTTAGTTAAAGATGGTCCAACTAAAGTTGTAGCCTCATGCCATACACCAGTTGGTGAAAACCAGCATATTTTTACTAACAATGAAAATTTAACAGAATTAAGAAAAAATATTGTTGAGTTGGTTTTGACTGATCATCCAATGGAATGTGGAACTTGTGAAGTCAACAACAACTGTGAGCTTCAAGATGTTGCTAATGACCTAGGTATATCTGATCATAGATACAATAGTCCAAAGCAACATAAAGGAATTCCTAGAGATACATCCCATGACTATATGAGGATGAATTTAGATAATTGTATTAACTGTGGAAGATGCGTTAGAGCATGTGATGAAATTCAAGGTTCATTTGTTTTAACTATGAGTGGCAGAGGTTTTGAGTCTAAGATTACAACTGATAATGATATGTTGTTTGGAGACTCTTCTTGTGTATCTTGTGGTGCTTGTGCTCATACTTGTCCTACAGATGCAATTTCAGATGTTTATCAGTCTAAATCTGTAGCTGTTGATGAAAAAGTTAGAACGACTTGTTCATATTGTGGAGTGGGTTGTAACTTGGAGGCTTCTATCAAAGATAATAAAGTTGTCGCTATAGATACTCCAAAAGAAACTGAAGTTAATGCTGGTCATACTTGTATTAAAGGAAGATATGCATTTGGGTTTTATGATCATCCAGACAGATTAAAAACTCCTTTAATTAAAAGAAATGGAAAATTTGAAGAAGCTTCTTGGGATGAAGCTTATGATTTTATAAAAAAAGAATTAAATAGAATTACTAAAGCAAATGGTCCAGATGCTGTAGCTGGTATTTCATCCGCAAGATGTACAAATGAGGAAAACTATGTTTTCCAAAAAATGATTAGAGCAGCAATTGGAACAAATAATATAGATTGTTGCGCTAGAATTTGTCATTCACCGACAGCATGGGGAATGCAACAAACATTTGGTACTGGTGCTGCTACTAATTCTACTGAAGATATTTATTATGCTGACTTATTTATGGTTATTGGAGCAAATCCAACAAATGCACATCCTGTAACTGGTGCGAAAATTAAACAACAAGTAATGAAGGGCAAAAAGCTAATTGTTTTAGACCCAATAACTACAGAACTTGCTAAGCTTGCTGATTATCATATTAAATTAAGACCAGGAACAAATGTTGCTGTATTGAATATGATGTTACACTTTATCATTAAATCAAAACTTTATGATAAAGATTTTGTAAGAGATAGAACTGAGGGGTTTGATAATTTTTTAAAAGAAATTGAAAGACAAGATGTTGATCACTTAGCTAAAGTTGCTGGAGTGGATAAACAAATGGTTAAAGAAGCTGCGATCGCATATGCAACAGCTAAAAACTCAATGGAATTCCATGGACTTGGTGTTACTGAACAAGAACAAGGCTCAAAAACAGTTATGTTGATTGCTGATCTAGCAATGATAACTGGAAATATTGGTAGACGAGGAGTTGGAGTTAATCCATTAAGAGGTCAAAACAATGTTCAAGGAGCAGCAGATATGGGTTGTCAGCCTCATCAAGGAGCCGGATACTTTGAAGTTGCTGATGAAAAAAATCAAAATTTCTACACAGAAAAATATGGTGTAGTTCACCCTACTAAAGCAGGTTTAAAGATACCTCAAATGTTTGATGGAGCAATAAATAAAAATGTTAAAGCTGTATGGATTATCGGTGAGGATATAGTTCAAACTGACCCTAATAGTGCGCACGTAGTAGATGCTATGAATTCACTTGAATTATTAGTTGTGCAAGAAATTTTTATGAGTGAGACCGCAAAACTTGCAACAGTAGTATTACCTGGAACCACTTTTTTAGAAAAAGATGGTACCTTTACTAACACTGAGAGAAGAATTCAAAGAGTTAATAGAGCGGTACCTCCTCTACCAGGAACTAAAACTGATGGCACAATAGTAACCGATATGATGCAAAAATTAGGCTTCAATCAACCAACTTATGATGCTGATCAAGTTCTGGCAGAAATAGCGGATGTAGTTCCTTTTTTCAAAGGGGTTACGAGAGAAAGACTTGGAAAAATGGGATTACAATGGCCAGTACAAGAAGATGGTACTGACACTCAAATCTTGCATGAAAAGACATTTAAACTTGGAAAGGGACAATTAAAAAATTTTGATTGGAAAGAGTCTACTGAAATTGAAACTAATAAGAAAGACTACCCTTTGATTTTAACAACAAGTAGAGTTCTTCAACATTATAATGCTGCAACCATGACAAGACGAACTAATAACATCAATATAGTTTCCGAAGATTTGTTATTAATTCATCCAAATGATGCAAAAAAAAGAGAAATAAATACAGGTGATATTGGTAGACTTTATTCAGGAAGAGGCGAAGTTGCCTTGAAAGTTGAGGTTACTGATAAAGTAAAAGAAGGAATTGTTTTTACTACTTTCCATTTTCCAGAACATATGGTTAACATGGTAACTGGCCATGGTAAAGATGAAGAAACTATGTGTGCAGAATATAAAGTTTCATCAGTTGAAGTGCAAAAAATCTCAAATCAATTTAAAACAGAAGTTAAACCAAAAGAAAATCAAGCTGAAGTTAATTAATCTAAGATGACCATCGGCTGGCGTTTTGACAATACCTACGCAAAACTTCCAGATACATTCAAAGAAAATATCAATCCGATTCCTGTTAAAGAACCAAACTTAGTAATTCTAAATAAAAAACTGGCAAAAAATTTGGACTTAGATTTTTCTAAAACAGACAAAAAAGAAATATCAAAAATATTATCTGGAAATATCTTACCAATAGGTAGTAATGGAATTTCACAGGCTTATGCTGGTCATCAATTTGGGCATTTTACAATGCTTGGTGACGGAAGGGCAGTTTTGATGGGTGAACATCTATCAAAAAAAAATGAACGTTACGATATTCAATTCAAAGGTTCTGGTAAAACTTCTTTTTCTAGAGGGGGTGATGGTCGTGCAGTTTTAGGGCCTATGTTAAGAGAATATATAATAAGTGAAGCAATGCATGCATTAAAAATTCCAACAACTAGAAGTTTATCTGTTGTTAAGACAGGCGAAACCGTTAATAGAGAAAAACCTGAACAAGGTGCAATACTAACTAGAATTGCTTCAAGCCATATCCGTGTTGGTACATTTCAATATATTGCTGCAAAACAAAACATTGAAGAATTAAAATTGCTCATGAATTTTACAATCGATAGGCATTTTCCAGAAATTAAATCTTCAAATAATAAAGCTTTAGATTTACTTAATCTTTTGATGGAAAAACAATGCAATCTCGTAATAAACTGGATGCGAGTTGGCTTCATTCATGGGGTAATGAATACAGATAATATGACTGTCTCTGGCCAAACTATTGATTATGGCCCTTGTGCTTTTATGGATCATTATAATGCTAAAACTGTTTTTAGTTCAATCGATAAATTTGGGAGATACTCCTACTCAAATCAACCCAAAATTACAAAATGGAATCTTGCAAGATTTGCAGAGTGTTTAATACCTCTAATTGATGAAGATGAAGACTCTTCAATCAAGAAAGCATCTGAGGTAATTGATAATTTTGAAAAAATTTATGAAAAAAAATGGCTCAACATGATGAGAGATAAACTTGGTTTATTTGGTGAAGATAAAGAAGATAAAAAATTAATTAATGATTTATTAAATTGGATGGAATTAAATAAGATAGATTACACAAATACTTTCTGTTATTTAATGAATGTTAAAACTCCAGAGATTAATTGCTACAAAACAAATGAATTCATCCATTGGATAAATAGATGGAAAAAAAGATTAAATTTAAAGGAAAATTCCTCAAGCAAATATTTAGATTTAATGCGAAATTCTAATCCAATCGTAATTCCAAGAAACCATAAAGTAGAAGAAGCTTTAAATGCAGCAAATGAAAATAACTTAGAATTACTAGAAAATTTATTAATAGTTTTAGAGAAACCATATAATAATCAAGATAAAATCATTAATTTCAAATCACCCGCGCCACTTGGTAATAAAGAGTATCAAACTTTTTGTGGGACTTAGCTTTTAAAGAACATAGGGTTCAGGTCTTGCATTATTACCTAGAACTCTTTCGACTGAAAAATCACTTATATCAATCGTTTGATAGGATCCTGTGGAAATTAATTCAGTAAGAGCTCTACCTATTCCAGGGGCTTGCATTAATCCCCTGCCTGTAAATCCTGAAGCCATATATACATTTTCGTATTTAGGGTGTTTACCAACCACTGCATTATTATCTAATTTGTTACAGTCATAATAGCCAGCCCAACCACCAGTTAGTTTTAATTCTTCAAAGGCTGGAATTCTTTGTGCTAAAGCAGGCCAAACTAATTCTTCAAAATCATTCCAAGCTGGTTCCAGATCTGTAGCATCAAATACTGAGTTGGGTGAACCCGCCAAATATTCTCCACCTTCTGGTCTCCAATAAACACCTGTTGTTAAATCACCTATCAAAGGCATTTCTTTAATGTATTTAGGGCACTTCACTCTAAATACAGTATGTTTTTGAGGAACAACTGGAATATCTTTTAATAGTTCTTTAGTCCAACATCCTGCTGCTGATATAATTGTCTTAGCATTGATATCTGAAATACTTTTTACTTCCCCTTTAATAAATTGTGCTCCTAACTCAATTGCTTTACTTTTTAAAGCGCTATGAAACATAAAAGGGTCAATCCAACCCTCACTTTGGTTGTCTGTATAAGTTGCTGTTTCAATACCTTCATTATTTATATACGGAAATATTTTTGATAATTCAGAACCTTTAATATTTTTGGTTCCTGCTTCACATTTTTCATGATTTTCTAAAGCTTTATATTGTTCTTCAGCATGTTCAGGACCAAACATTAATAAATAACCATTGGTAACCATACTTGCAGTAGGGTTTGGATTTTTTTCAGTTTTTAATAATTCAGGTATTTGAAAAATAAACTCTCTAGCAAACTTACCAAGTAAAATATTTTCTTTTTGAAAAAATTGTCTTCTAAATCCACCAAGTGATAATGGAAATGAAGCTGTTTTATAAGTTGGATCTCGCTCTATTACTTTAACTTTTCTACCTTCTTTAGATAAAAAATAAGCAGTTGCTGCGCCAATAATACCACCACCAATAATTACAACATCATCCATGATTAATTTAATAAGATTAAATTTATGTTTAAAGTTAGTGCAAAGCAACACCAGAGTAAATAAGGAATCATCAAATAATAACTGAGCATATTGACACGTTTAAATCTTACTATAAGTAAAATTATTAACACTATTAAAACTATTAATACCAGAAAAGCTAAAAATATATTGTGAAAAACAAAAAAAACTACACTCCAAGTTGTATTAAAGATTAGATGAATCAAATAAATATAAATTGTATTTATATCTTTATTTTTACTATGCCAAAAAAACCAAATAGCGATAGTCATCATTAAGTATAATGTTGTCCAAACAGGAGCAAAAATCCAATCGGGCGGACTAAAAGAAGGTTTTGTAATTGACGAATACCAAGGTTCTTTAAAACCGATAGTTGCTAAAGCACCAATGACAGATGCTGAATAAGTAACTGTAGCAAACAATACAAAAGATATAATTTTGTTTTTTAACATTTTTTAGATTATACATTAAAATATGAATGATAAAAAAGTTATTTGGATTACTGGAGCTAGCAGTGGAATTGGCAAAGCTTTATCGATAAAATTTGCTCAAGAAGGATGGATAGTTGCTGCTTCAGCAAGACGTGAAGGCTTGCTTCAAGAATTGAATAGAATAAATAAAAATATTCATTCCTTTCCATTGGATGTTACTAATCCTGAGCAATGTAAAAAAGTTTTTGAGAATATTATTAAAAAGTTTAGCGACATAGAAATTTCCATATTTGGTACTGGAATACATGATCCTAATTCTGAAAAAAAATTTAATTTAGAAAAAATTAGGGAAATTATGGAAGTTAATTATTTTGGAACTTTGAATTCTATTAACTCTGTTTATGATTACTATAATGATAAAAAAAGTGGTCAAATATCTGTAATTTCCTCAGTTGCTGGATATAGAGGATTGCCTGCTGCTGGCGCCTACTGTGCCTCGAAGTCTGCATTAACAAGTTTCACTGAAAGCCTTCGATTTGAAATGACGAGAAAAAATGTAAGAGTTTCTCTTGTAAGTCCAGGTTTTATTAAAACTCCTATGACTGATCAAAATGATTTTCCAATGCCAATGATAAAATCTCCTGAATTTGCAGCTGAGCAAATTTACATAGGGTTAACAAAAAAAACTGGGTTTGAAATTCATTTTCCTAAAACTTTTACTTATTTTTTAAAATTTTTAAGAATTTTACCAAACAGTATTTATTTTAAACTGATTGATTTAGGGTATAAAAGATAGCTAGTTAATCTTTAACAAACATTACTGTAAGTTCAGCAACCTTTATACCAAACTTAGTCATTGTGGCTCTATTAATCGCAACTCTTTCATCCTGCATAAATATCCAATCATCAAAAGTGATTTTCATTTCTTTGCCTTTTACAGGGACTAATAAAACATATTCAAATTTAAATGCTGGACCATATGAATAACCTTTGGCTTTGCCCACAACATCTCCAGCTGTACCTTCATAGTTATGTTCATCAATTTTATCAATTGTCCATTGTCTTGTTTGAACCTCTCCATCATTCCAATTAAATTTTTCGTCAAGAATTAATTGTTTACCATTCCATTTTCCATTTAAGTCTGCTGAAAATTGTCTTGTAACTTTTCCTGATCTATTTTGTAAAATTCCCCAAGCTTTTACATTTCCAGATAAATATTCTTCTATAATTAATCTTGGTTTTTGGTTTTTAAAATCTGTTGGTTTCATATTATTTCCTGTGCAACTAGTTATTAAGATTATAGATAATAAAACAAGTAAAATTTTCATAACTTTATTTATTACATAACGAGAATTGAATCAAATCTATATTTTTTGATTTAAACCCTGCTTCACAATATGAAAGGTAAAATTGCCACATCCTTTTAAATGTTAAATCAAAACCTTGGTCCATAATTTGATCCCACTTTTTGTTAAATATTTTTTTCCAGATGATTAAAGTGTTAGCATAATGATCGGAGTATGAGTTATATTCATTAAATTTTAAACCATTGGCACTTACATAATTTTGTAACTCATTTCTAGAAGGTAAAAAACCACCAGGAAAAATATATTTTTGAATAAAATCTTGTTTGTTTTTATATCTATCAAATAAACTGTCATCAATAGTTATAGCTTGAATACCTACGGAGCCTGCTGGAGCTAGATTATTCTTAATTGTACTAAAATAACTATCTAGATAATTTTGCCCTACAGCCTCTATCATTTCAATAGATGCTATATGATCATATTTTTCTTTTAGGTCTCTATAGTCTTTTATTTTAATACTAACTTTTTCATTAAGGCCACATTTATGAATTCTTTCTTTGGCATATTCAAATTGTTTTTGAGAGATGGTGATACAGTCTAGTTTGACATCATAGTTGGTGCCCAAGTACTCAGCAAAGCCACCCCAACCACAACCAATCTCTAAAATTTTACTTCCATTTGATGGTTTTAAAAGATCTATTAATTTTTGATATTTATTATTCTGTGCTGCAAAAAGTTCCTGCTTAGGCTCTTCAAATATAGCACTGGAATATGTTAAAGTTTTATCAAGCCATAAAGAAAAAAAATCATTTCCCAAGTCATAATGTTTTGCAATATTTTCTTTGCTTCTATGTTTTGTATTTTTTATAATTTTATTTTTTATAAAATTAATAAAAGACAAATCAAATACACCTGAAAATTTATAAATAATCTTTATATTTTTTGCTGATAATTCAATCAAATCAGATAGATTATTTGTAGTAAAAAAATCTTTCATGTAGGATTCTCCTAAGCCAACACTTCCATTTTTAATCAAATTATACATTAGACTTTCATCTTTTATCTGTAACGAAACTTTTAAATTTTCATCTGGGTTACCAAACTTTAGAACTTCACCATTTATTTTGGTGATTTCAAGATATCCATATTTGATTTTTTTTAAGGCATTAAATACAACTGCATCAGAAATTCTATAAAGTAACATTAATTTTCTATAGTTATGTTATTTTTGATTTTAATTTTTTTTTTTATAAACTTAATTCCTTTTGTCCACAATTTAAATGCCTCAAAATGTATCGCCAAAATAATTTTAAATGTCATTAATGGATGCTTAAAATAAGATTTAATTAAATTTTTGTTATTTAAATCACTCTTGATTCCATCTTGAGAAGCATATAAAATTTTACCCTCACGGTCATTTAAATCTATTATCACAGAAATTTTATTATTAGGTTTTAATAATCTAAAAAAATAAACACAGTCCATTTCAATAAATGGGGATACATGAAATTTTTTTTTACAAACATGTTGTATTAAATTTTGATTTTCTCCTATTTTAAAAATATAAACATGTTGTTCTCCAAACGTATTTTTAACTTCATATAAAATGGATATTAATTCGGAATTTTTATCATAAATATAAAATACACTTAAAGGATTAAATACGTATCCAAAAATTCTTGGGTAACATAAAAGTTTAATTTGAATATTTTTGCTCTCTATGCCATGTTTTTTTAAATTATCTATAACCCAATTATTAAGTGAACTCCCATCCCTTGGACCATGATCCTTATTAAAAAAACTAATAATATTAAACTTTTCATAAGAAAATAATTTTAACTTTTGATGCATTAAATCTAATTCTGATAAATCAATAAGCAATGAAAAAACTTTATAGTTAAATGAATGAATTTTTGGTTTGAATCTTTTATGAATTACAGTGCCTGTGTAAATATAAGAGTTTTTAATCATTAAGAGTTTTTAACATTTCAATAGTGGATTTTATTCCATCTTCATGGAAACCATAACCAAAATAACTTCCACAAAATAAAATATTTTTTTTATTTTGGATGTTACACAATCTACTTTGATTTAGTAATGCTCCTGCATCATAGTAAGGATGAGTAAATATTACTTTTTTAAATATTTTATCAGCAGGAATTTCCTTATATGGATTTATTGTTAAAAAAATATTTCTATTTATCTCTAAATTTTGCAGCTGGTTTATCCAATAAGTAACAGATGTCTTTTGAATGTTTGTCGAATTCATCGAGGAGTTCCAAGAACACCAGGTTTTTTTGTTTTTGGGCATAATACTTTCATCAAAATGAATTACAGCAATATTAGATCTATATTTAAAATTTTTTAATATTATTTCTTCATCGGTAGTTGGGTTATCAATTATCTTTAGTGCTTCATCAGCATGAGTTGCTATTACAACTTTGTCATAATCAAAATACTCATTTTCCTCACCGTAAAAAATCTTAGCACCTAAATTATTTCTAATAATCTTATTTATATTATAATTCTTAAAATGCTCACCACTTACCTGACCTATTATTTTATCTACATAAGTTTTGCTTCGATTTGTAACTGTATACCACTGAGGTCTATTTTTAATTTTAAAAAGCCCATGATTTTTAAAAAAATTCAGAAAAAAAGATAAAGGCATTTGAGTTGCCTCATAAGGTGGCATTGACCATATTGCAGATACCATTGGTATAATATGAAAATTTATAAAATAATCTGAAATTTTAATTTCTTTTAAGTGTTCACCCAATGTAATTGATTTAATTTTTTCACTGTCTATTTTTTCACAGTTTTTATAAAAACTAATAATTTCAAAAAACATCTTTATAAATTTGAGATTAAATAAGTTTTTTTTATTTGAAAAAATTCCACTTAAACCTTTTCCACAATATTCTAATTCACTTCCTTCTACAGAAACAGAAAATGACATATCACTTTTTTCTATTGCTATTTTATTTTCTAAAAAAAAATTAATTAGATTTGGGTATGTATGTTTATTAAAAACCATAAACCCTATATCTATTGCTATTTCTTTATCCGGTGCATAAGCGACTTTTATTGTGTTTGCATGTCCACCAAACTGGTTTTCTTTTTCAAACAAGTCTACTTTATGTTTTTTAGATAAATAATAGGCTGCACTCAATCCTGATATACCAGCACCGACTACTGCAATTTTCATATTGATAAACCTTTAGGCTGCAGTGTCTTCGTACTCTTCCATTGATGGGCATGTACAAAAAAGGTTTTTATCTCCATAAACATTATCTACTCTAGCAACAGGAGGCCAATATTTTGCTGATCTTAAAAATTCTGATGGATAAGCTGCCTCTTCTCTTTCGTATTTATGATCCCACTTATTTGCTGTTAACTCAATGTGAGTATGTGGCGCATTTTTCAATGGATTATCAATTTTATCATATTCACCTGACTGAATTTTATTTATCTCTTGTTTTATTTTAACAAGAGTAGAGCAAAACTTATCAATCTCACTCAAACTTTCACTTTCAGTAGGCTCAATCATCATTGTGCCAGCAACTGGCCAAGACATTGTTGGAGCATGATAACCAAAATCAATTAATCTTTTTGCAATATCCTCTTCCGTTATCCCTATCTCACTTTTTATTGTTCTAATATCGATTATACATTCATGAGCAACATTGCCATTTTTACCTTTATATAAAATTGGAAATGAGTCTTTTAGTTTGTGGGCAATGTAATTGGCATTTAGTATCGCAACTTGAGATGCTTTTCTCAAACCCTCAGAACCCATCATTTTTATATACATCCATGAAATTGATAAAATACTTGAGCTGCCCCAAGGTGCTGCAGATACTGCTCCCATTCCAGTTGCCGGACCACAATCTTTTATAACCGAATGTTTTGGTAAAAATACTTCTAAATGTTTTTTGCATGCTATTGGTCCCATACCAGGTCCTCCACCACCATGAGGTATACAAAATGTTTTGTGTAAGTTTATATGACAAACATCTGGACCAAAGTTACCTGGTTTAGCAATTCCTACTAATGCATTTAAGTTAGCTCCATCCATATATACTTGTCCTCCATGCTTATGAATTAGATCGCAAATGTCTGTTATCTTTTCTTCAAAAACACCATGTGTTGATGGATATGTAACCATAAGTGAAGCTAAATTTTCTGAGTGCTCTTCTGCTTTATTTTTTAAATCTTCATAATCTACATTTCCATGCTGATCACACTTTACAACTACAACTTTCATACCAACCATTTGAGCACTTGCAGGATTTGTACCATGTGCAGAACTTGGAATTAAACAAACATTACGATTTTTATCACCATTTTTTTCATGAAATTTACGAATTACCATTAAACCAGCAAACTCACCTTGCGCCCCTGCATTTGGTTGAAGTGAAACACCAGAAAAACCTGTAATTGATCTTAACCAATTTTTTAAATCAGTGAATAACTCTCTGTAACCGTCCATTTGTTCTACAGGAGAAAAGGGATGTGGTTGAGAGAACTCTTTCCATGTAACAGGAATCATTTCTGAAACTGCATTAAGTTTCATGGTGCATGATCCCAAAGCAATCATAGATTTATTTAAAGCAATATCTGAATCTTCTAATTTTTTTAGATAACGAAGCATTTCAGTTTCTGAATGATAACTATTAAAAACTGGGTGATCTAAATAAGTTGAAGTTCTTAATAATTTTTTAGGAATATTAGATAAGCTTTCATTCATAGTCTCTTTAATTGTTTCTGAACAATTAAAAATTTTTAATAATTGATTTGCTCTATAAAGATTTTTTCTTTCATCAAAAGACACTGCCAGCATTTCAGAATTTACTTTTCTAATATTTACTCCTTGATCTAAGGCATTTTTGTATATCTTTTCAGTTTTATCTAAAGTTTTTACAGTTACCGTATCAAAAAAATTATCTGAATAAAGTTCATAACCAGATTGTTTTAATTTATCTGCAAAATTTTTAGTTAATTGAGAAACACTTTCTGCAATTTTTTTTATACCTTGGGGGCCATGATAGACAGCATAAGCAGCAGAAACTATTGCCAATAACGCTTGTGCAGTGCAGATATTACTTGTGGCTTTATCTCTTCTTATATGTTGTTCTCTTGTTTGAAGGGCAAGTCTGTAAGCTTTTTTTCCATGTCTATCAACTGACACTCCTACTATCCTGCCAGGCATAGATCTTTTATATTCATCTTTTGTTGCAAAAAATGCTGCATGAGGACCTCCATAGCCCATTGGAATTCCAAAACGTTGTGAACTTCCAACTGCAATATCAGCACCAAGTTCTGCAGGTGTTTTAAGTTTAGCAAGTGCTAATAAATCACATGCAAGAACTGCTTTTCCATTAAATTTATGTATTTTACTAATAGCTTCACTTGGGTCCTTGATGTCTCCTAAGGTACCTGGGTATTGAAGAATTCCACATATAATATCCTCTTTAATATCTTTATCTTCATCTCCAACTATTATTTCTAAACCTAGTGGTTCTGCTCTTGTTTTAATAACGTCAATAGTTTGTGGATGGCAATTTTTTGAAACAAAAACTTTTTTATTTTCAGATTTAGATATTCTGTAACTTAAACCCATAGCTTCTGCTGCTGCTGTTCCTTCATCTAAAAGAGAAGCATTAGCAATATCCATTCCAGTAAAATCTATAACCATTTGTTGAAAGTTAAGTAACATTTCAAGTCTACCTTGGGCTACTTCTGGCTGGTAAGGTGTATAAGAGGTGTACCACCCTGGATTTTCTAATATATTTCTAAGTATTACGTAAGGTGTATACGTTCCATAATAACCCATTCCGATAAAGCTAGAAAAAATTTTATTTTTTTTTGAAATATCTTTTAGTTTTCTAAGTGCTTTGTATTCAGAATTTGGATCTCCAATATCTAAATCATCTTTTAGAAGAATTTTCTCTGGTACAGTGTCTTTTATTAAATCATCAAGATTTTTATAACCCAATTCTTTAAGCATGGTGTTCTGCTCATTAACAGATGGGCCTATATGTCTTTGTATAAAATCTTTTTGAGCATTCTTTAACATTTAACTAGCGCTTTCTTTTGAAAATTTATCATATTCATCTTTATTCATTAATGAATCTAATTCAGATTTATCTTTAATCTTTAGCTTAAAGAACCAAGCTTCATTTTCTGGATCAGAATTAATCTTAGCTGGGTCATCGACTATTGATTGATTGTTTTCAACTACTTCACCTGATATTGGAGTGTAAACATCACTTGCAGCTTTTGTAGACTCTACTACACCAGCATTTCCATCTTTTTCGACATTTGATCCTAAATCTGGTAGTTCAACAAAAACTATGTCACCTAACATTTCTGTTGCATGCTGAGTAATTCCTATAGTAGCAATCTCTCCATCTAATTTAAGCCACTCATGTTCTTTTGAATATTTTACTTCACTCATTTACTAACTCCTTTCACATAACTTTTTTTATAAAATGGCAAATTACTTATATTTGCCGGATATTTTTTTCCTCTCACTTCTAAAAAAACCTTGGTATCAATTTTAGAAAATGAATTTTCTACATAGCCCATAGCAACTGGCGCCTGAACACTTGGGCCAAAAGTTCCACTTGTTATTTCACCAATATTTTTATCATCCTCACTAAATATTGAAGTTTTTTCCCGAGCTATAATTTTGCCTTCTGGTTTTATACCAACACGAATTTTGCTAACTCCTTTTTCAATTTGGGATTTAATTTTTTCAAAACCAATAAATCCACCTTCACGAATTCTATTTTTTGAGATTGCCCATTTTAGATTGGCTTCAACAGGACTTTTATTAATATCCATATCATGACCATACAAACAAAGTCCTGCTTCTAACCTTAAAGTATCTCTTGCTCCAAGACCAATTAATTTAGCTCCTTCGTTAATTAGTTTTTCTACAAATATTTCTGTATTCTTATTTTTTATAGATATTTCAAATCCATCTTCACCAGTATAGCCAGATCTCGTTATATAAATATCTTCATCAAGATACTTAAATGTTCCACCATTCATGAATTTCAAATTTGAAACACCATTAATAACTTTTTCTAGTATCTTAACAGCTTTAGGTCCTTGTATTGCTATAAGTGATAATTCCTCACTTAAAATCATTTCATACTTATTATCTAATAATCTAGATAAAAGTTTTAAATCAGAATGTTTGCAAGCTGCATTTAAAACAATATTGAAGCCACCCTCTACTTTAGTAATAATTAAGTCATCATGAATTCCAGCTTCTTCATTCATTAAAAAACTATATTTTGATTGATTTAATTTTGCATTACTCAAATCTGTAGGAAAAATTTTTTCAAGGTTTTTAGCTAAAGTTTCATCACCTTTGATAAATAATTGCCCCATATGTGATACATCAAATATACCAGCATTTTCTCTTGTATTTTTATGCTCTTCTATAATTCCATCTGAATATTGAATTGGCATTTCATAGCCGGCAAATGAAACTAATTTAGCTCCATATTTTTTATGTAGTGAATTAAGTGCTGTTTTTTTGTTTTCCATATTAACTCTTTGTACCCATCTGTATGTTTGCCTGAGAGTTTTGCTCCTTCGGCGAGAAATAAATCTCTTTCCAGAGTTAATATGCTACGGTCCTTTTTGCCTGAGAGATTCCTGGGTGGTTGCTCCTTCGGCGCTACGATATTCTGTAGTCTCTCCCGTAAATCAATAATCTATTAATTGTGTGTTAAAGTCAATTAGAAACTTTTTTTTTTGATGATAATAAAGAATAAAATTGAAGCAAAACTGCAAACAAGATTATTGAACCACCAATCAATCCAAACATGGAAGGTCTTTCACTAACAAATAGAAATGCCCAAATAGGGCCAAGGACTGATTCTGACAGCATTATAATTCCAACCATTGCTGAAGGAGTGCTACGTGCTCCAATAGTTATAAAAATAAAACCAAAGCCAACTTGAAAAAAACCTGCCAAGAAACCTAAAAAAATATCATGCGGAGAAATCATTAATTTATTTGATAATATAAATCCAATTAAGCATGAACTAATACCAGCAACAAACTGTGCTGGAACCATATCAACTGTAGGAAATTTTCTTACTATCATAATTAGTACCGCAAATGTAATTGGCATAGTAAATGCTGCTAGATTTCCTGAAAGCTCGCCAGGTGAAAGTGAATTTCCAACCATTAAAAAGACTCCTGATATTGCCAAAACAATTGAGGTCAACGTAATGGCTGAAATTTTTTCTTTTAAAAAAAAATAACCAAAAACAGCTAAAAATAGAATCTGTAAAGATATTATAAAATTAGTATTTGCAACTGTCGTATTATACATGGCAAACACATACCCACAAAATCCAAAGGATAAAATTATACCACCAAAAAATCCTGGCAAACCAGACTCGTAGAATGCTTGAAATGTTTTTCTCTTATAGCTGATTATTAAAAATGCCAGCACAGTTAAAGAAAAAAAAAGTGATCTCCAAAACAAAATTTGCCATAAGGTTGAACCTTCGAATGATTTGACTAATAGTCCACCAAAACTTAAGCTTAGTGCGCCCATAAATATTAATATTGGGCCTGGAATATTTTTAATTAGATTCATTTAAATATTTTATTGTTTCTTCACTGTATGCTTTAAATATATTTTCAGCTTCTTCAAGACTTACTTCTTTAAAGTTGATATTTGAACCAGGTGTTAATTGTCCAACTGCGTCTAAATCTGCTGAAATTACATTGGCAATTTTGGGATATCCTCCAATTGTTCCATGATCAGATAACATTATTATTGGATTGCCATCAGCTGGAACCTGTATAACACCCTTAACTAAACCTTCAGATTTAATGTTTGTATTTTTTATATTTTCAATTTTATGACCTTTTAATCTTATCCCCATGCGATCAGCAAGATTAGTAACTAGAAATTCTTTATTGAAAAAATTTTTGATAGCCTGTTTTGAAAAGTAATTAAAATTTGTTCCTTTGATAACTCTTATAGTGTTATCAATTAAAGCTTTATAATCTATTCTTTTTTCTAAAAAATTTTTTACATCTGAGTTTGTAATGAAAATTTTATCATCAGATGAATACTTGTTACCATTATTAGGGCCAATTTTTGCTTTTGTGTTTGTTGAATAACTTTTCCATAGTTTTTGCAGCTCTAATCCACCACTTACTGAAAGATACCCATAAGCTGATTTTTTTGTTGAAATTATATCTAGTTGGTCTCCTTCCTCTAAAAGATAATTTCTATAGCACTCACCTTCTTCAATTTTTGAATTTTTTCTAATAATCTTAAAAAATATATCTCCAGTTATAGCGAAATTTATATTCGCATTTTTTAATTTTAAATGTGGACCTTGGTATGCAAACTCTATAACAGCTTCATCTAAATTATTTCCAACCAAGCAATTTGCTAATTTGTAGTTTCGTTGGTCAATCGCTCCACTAACTGATACTCCTATATGATATAAATTGTAACGTCCCTTATCCTGGATTGTTGTATTTATACCTGGCCTCAAAATTTTAAAATACGGTTTATTCATTCCAATTTAAATATTCATCTTTTGTTATTTGATAAAATTTTACTTTATCTCCTGGATTAATTAATGCTGGTTGATTTAAATTTTTAATTTCAAAAATTCTTTTAGGAGTATTTCCAATTATATTCCACCCACCAGGGCTTTCAAAAGTATAAATATTTGCAAATTGCTCTGTAATACCAATTGATCCTTTTGGAACCCTTACTCTTGGTGTTTCTAATCGTTCACATCTTATATTCTTATCTGTGTCCCCTAAAAAGGGCATTCCTGCAATAAAACCTGTCATGTAACAAAAATATTCTTTATCTAAATATAGTTCTAATATCTTATCCTTATTTAATTTTAATTTTCTAGTTAATCGATCAAAATCCAAACTGAAATCCTCAGTACAACAAATAGGGATTTTTATTTCTTTGTTGTTTTTTTTAAATGTTTCTTTAACTTCTAAATTTTCAATTATACTTTTAATCTTTTTAAAATTAGTTACTGTTAAGTCATAACTAATAATTAACTTATTATAGGAAGGGGTTAAATTGGTTATACCTTCTATTTTTTCATTTTTAGTTAATTCTGATATTTGATTAAAATAATTAATGACATTATTATTTATAGTTTCGTTGACCTCTGAGCCAAAATCACAATAAGCTGCTGCGTCACCAAGATTTAATATATTTTTAATCATGACATGTTATACTCCAGACTTAAAGTGTATGGAAATTAATATCAATTGTGATTTAGGTGAAAAATCAAAGTTTCATTCAATAAAGAATGATCCAAAATTACTAAGTATTGTAAATTCAGCTAATGTTGCTTGTGGTTATCATGCGGGTGATGAAGCTACTATGGATATGGTTATTAAAATTTCCAAACAAAACGGAGTAAGCATTGGTGCTCATCCATCTTTTAACGATCCAGAAAATTTTGGAAGAAAAAGAATAAATTTGAATTCTTCAGAAATTAAAAAATTAATTTTTGCACAGTATGAAGTGTTGCAAAAGATAGCCCAAAAAAATAATGAAAATGTTACACATATTAAGCCTCATGGAGCACTAAATAATATGGCGTGTGAAGATTTAGAGCTCGCTAATACACTTGCAAGAACAATTAAAGAAATAAATAAAGATATTATTTATTTAGTGCCAACTGGTTCTAAAATGGAAATTGCTGCTAAAACATTAAACATGAAAATTGCTTGTGAAATATTTGCAGATAGAAATTATGAAGATGATGGAAACTTAGTTTCTAGAAAAAACTCCAAGGCATTAATTATTGATCCTGAACAAGCTAAAAAACATGTGTTAAATATGGTTAAAAATCAGGCACTAAATTGTCTCAGCGGTAAGCAAATACCTTGCGAAATAGACTCTGTTTGCATACATGGAGATAATGAAAGCTCATTATTAACTGCAACGTCCATAAGAGATAATCTAGTTGACAATGGGTTATCACTTAAACCATTAAATAAATTAAAAAAATTTAAATAAAATGAAAAAAATTATATACATAATAATACTTACATTAGCACTAACACATAATGCATTCTCTGCAGGATCATCAGGAGATGGCGACTCATCTGACAAAATTTCAAATTATAATAAAGCTCATAATTTAATTAAATCTGCTAAAAAATATGAAAAGAAAGATAAGATTAAAAAAGCACAAAAGAATTATTCTAAAGCACAAAAACTTCTTTTAAAATCAAATTTGGAAAAGCCTTCTCAAGCAGATACTTTGAACTATTTAGGCTTTACGACTAGAAAGCTTGGCGACTTTAAAAAGGGAGAAGAATATTATCTTCAAGGATTACAAATTGATCCTAAACACAAAGGTATCAATGAATATCTTGGCGAACTATATGTGGTTACAAATAGAATGGAATTGGCTAAGGAAAGATTAGAAGTATTGAAGGACTGTAATTGTGAAGAATACGGAGAATTAAAAGAAATTATTGAAGGAACAAAAAAATCTAAGTATTAATTTAATACTTTAATTGAATTATTTTGTATTTTTAATATTATAAAAAAATCTTGATCGAAGAACTTGTAATTTTAACCCAAATTATCTTTATAGATATTATTTTAGCTGCAGACAATGCGGTAATCATAGGATTGATAGCTGCAAATTTTGTACCAAAAAATAGAAAGCAAATAATATTATGGGGTGTTGCCGGTGCATTAATATTTAAAGTTATATTTGCTCTTTTTGCTACTTATCTATTCGAGTTTTATTTTATTAAAATTTTAGGAGGCTTACTTTTAATTTGGATTGTATATGATTTGCGAAAAGATTTACTTGAAATTAAAAAGATTAAATCGCCAACAAAAAAATCTAAGGAACCCTCTTACATTCAAAGTGTCTATAAAGTTTTATTTGCAGATATCACAATAAGTTTTGATAATGTTATTGGTGTGGTTGCAGCTGCAAAAGGTTATTTTGGATTTATGATTTTTGGATTGGTCTTATCTGTAGTACTTACAGGTGCCTTAGCTACATATTTAGCAAACTATATTCAAAGACATATATGGATTGCCTATGTTGGTCTAGGTTTTATTTTAATTGTAGCAATACAATTAATCATAGGTGGTTTGGTTGATTTAGAAATTTTAAATATTAATGAACAGTTTAAAAAATATTTTTAGTTGCTTTCAAATATTTTCCCATATCCGTTGATTGTCTTTGTATTTCCTACCATATTTAAAGCTTCCCATATAAGAGTTTGATTGCTTGATAAAACTATTTTATTTAATTTTTTTTCCAATTTATTAATTAGATCTAAAGCAGGTAGTGCAGTGCAAGAAATAAATAGTGCTTCCGAGTCTCCAATATTAAGATTTGACAAAATTTTAAATAAATAATCTTTATCAACTTTCCCAATATCAATATCTGATTCAATATCAAAATAATGTAATGAATTAACTGTAATTCCAGATTTTTTAAAATAATCTATAACTGAATTATTTATTGATTGTGTATATGGTGTAAATACAGAAATTTTTTTTATATTTAATTTTTTTAATGCTTTTATAGTTGA
>JADHRF010000020.1 GCA_016777565.1 Pelagibacteraceae bacterium | reverse complement strand
CTAAAGCAGGTGAGTCAAACACTTCTCGACTTTGGCCAAATAGTATTAATTTAGATATTTTACATCAACACGATACAAAAACTAATCCTCTTCCAGGATTTAACTATAAAAAAGAAGTTAAAAAATTAAATTTTAAAGCTTTAAAAAAAGATTTATTGAAATTAATGACGGACAGTCAAGAATGGTGGCCGGCAGATTTAGGAAATTATAACGGTCTGATGGTTAGGTTGACTTGGCACCAAGTAGGAACTTATAGAGAATTTGATGGTCGACCAAATGTTGGTTCGCATAGATTTTCTCCTCAAGATTCTTGGCCAGATAACACGAACTTAGACAAAGCTAGACGTCTACTATGGCCGATTAAAAAAAAGTATGGAAATAAATTAAGCTGGTCAGATTTAATGGTTTTAGCTGGAACAATGGCTTATGAACAGTCTGGATTTAAAACATTTGGTTTTTCATTTGGCAGAGAAGATATATGGGAGCCTGAAAAAGACGTATACTGGGGTTCAGAAACAGTTCCATTAGCTGTAAATAGGTATAGCGATCCGCAAGATCGTTCTTCTTTAGAATCTCCGCTTGCTGCATCTCATTTTCAACTTGTGTATGTTAATCCTCAAGGAGTAGAAGGCAATCCTGATCCAGTGAGAACTGCAATGGACGTACGTGAAACTTTTGGTCGAATGGGAATGAATGATGTAGAAACAGCTGCACTTACAATTGGAGGCCACTCTATTGGAAGAGCTCACGGTAATGGTGACCCCGCCAACTTAGGACCAGAACCTGCAGGAGCTGATATTCACGAACAAGGCTTTGGATGGAACCAAAAAAATGGAACAGGTGTAAATCAAATAACTTCCGGTCTTGAAGGAGCTTGGACAACTAATCCTGATAAGTGGGATCATCAATATCTAGATCTTTTACTTAATTATGAATGGGAAAGCAAAAAGAGCCCTGCCGGAGCTTGGCAATGGGAACCTATCAATCTTGAAGAAGAAAAAAAACCAGTTGATTTAGGTGATCCTAAAAAGAAAGCTAGATTAATGTTTACTGACGCTGACATGGCGATGGCGATGGATCCAGAATATAGAAAAATCTCAGAAAAATTCTACAAAGATCCAAAGTTTTTTGAGGACTCGTTCGCACGTGCTTGGTTTAAGTTGACACACAGAACAATGGGAAATAAACAAAATTATATTGGGCCTTGGGCGCCTAAAGAAGATCTGCTCTGGCAAGGCAATGTTCAGCCTGCAAAAAAGAAATATAATGTAGAAAAAGTTAAAAAAATGATTGCAGCAACTACTCTTAGTGTTAGTGATTTAGTCTCTACTGCTTGGGACAGCGCTAGAACTTATAGAAGAACTGATAAAAGAGGTGGAGCTAATGGCGCAAGAATTCGTTTAGCGCCTATGAAGGATTGGGATGGTAATGAACCTAATAGACTCTCAAAAGTTCTAAAAGTTCTTGAAAGTATCGCTAAAAAAACTGGAGCGACTATTGCTGACACAATTATTCTTGCTGGTAATGTAGGGCTTGAAAAAGCAATTAAAAAAGCTGGTTCTAAAGCCAAAGTTCCATTTAGTCCTGGTAGAGGAGACTCATCTCAAGAACAGACTGAAATGAAAAGTTTCAAATGGCTTGAACCTTACCATGATGGATTCAGAAATTATGTGAAAGCTGATTACTCGGTAATGCCAGAGGAGTTATTGCTAGAGCGAGCATCTTTAATGGGATTGACGGCAAAAGAAATGACTTGTCTTGTTGGGGGCATGAGAGTGTTAGGAACAAACCATTCGTCTGCAAAAGATAAAGGTGTATTGACTGATAAAGTTGGTACTTTAACAAACGATTTCTTTATTAATTTGGTAGACATGAAATACATGTGGAATCCAACAGGTAAAAACTCTTATGACATGATTGATCGTAAAACAAAGAAAGTTAAGTACACAGCTTCAAGAGCTGATTTAGTGCTTGGTTCGAATTCAATACTTCGATCTTACGCTGAAGTTTATGCTCAGGATGATAATAAAGAAAAATTTATAAAAGACTTTGTTGAAGTTTGGACAAAGGTCATGAACGCAGATCGTTCTACAGTTCATTAAAAATTTTAAAATTAAATTTTATTAAGCACCACTTTCAATTTATTCTTTAGTGTTGCTTAGTATTATTTAAGAAACTTAAGTTTAATATCTCCTGCTAATTTATCAGGGAAATAAATCAAGCCGCAAATTCGTCTTATGAGACTAGATTCATATTGATCAACACTTTGATCTGAAATAATAATTTTCCACAAATGTTCAATTACTTCTGTTTTTATTTCTAAAGACTCTTTTTTAATTGCACTAGTAAAATTAAATAACTGAATAGAATCCGACTCTAGCTTTTCTGCTTCATGCAAAATATTTTCACTATCTTTATCATTGTAAGAAAAGGAGACAATAAAGTTCTTAATAATACTTTTCTCTTTTTCAGAATAGTTTTCATCTACTTTAGCCACATGAACTAATAATGCTGTAATTTTTTTTAATTTTTCTTTTTCCATAATTAATTTATTTCTATAGTTCCTATCACTTTATAGTTTTTATCTGCAACTATAATCTCACCAGAACTAACTGTTGTGCTAAAAGTCTCTAAAATAACAACATAATGCGTAACAAAAACAATATTTTTTTTACTATTCCAGTTTTTAACAAAAACTTTTAACTCTTTCATCTGTTTTTCTTTGTTCTGAACAAATTTAGAAGAAAAAAAAGAGTTTAATGCACTAAAAGTTTTATATTTACCGAAAGCATATTGAGCAGTATCTTTTGTTCTACACCATTCACTTGAAAGAACTTGTTCTATTTGAATTTTATTATCTTTAAAAAACTCTCCAATTTTTTTTGCCTGTAAAATTCCAAATGAATCTAAATTTCTTTGAGTAGAACAGTCATTAAGATCAAAATTTTCAGGGTCTCCCCCGCCTGGAGCTAAAGCATGTCGTATGAACACTAACTTTCCTCCTTGACTCAACCCAGCTATAACCTCCGGATTCGCATAAATATGGTTGTGGTTAAATAATAAAAGTAACAATACTAATAGTTTTTTCATAATATTGACTATTCTAATTACAAAGATATAGTCTATTTACACTTATTAAAAAAGTGTGCCATTCACATGGATCAAAAGTGACTCATCTACATGAGTTAAAAGTAGGTAAACTTTAAAAAGAGGTAAACCTATGCTTAAGATCAAAGATCATCTAATCAAAACAATCAGAAATAAACAATTAAACGCAGAACAAGAAAAAGCTATCGAAAAAAAGAAGAAATCTGTTGAAGCCTATGGCAACGGGACAACAGGTTATAAGATTAAGAAAGGTCCTAATAAAGGAAAAATATTAGGGCACATATCTAGAAAAGCTAATAATAATTTTTAATCAACATTAAAAAATAAAAAGGGAATTTAAATGTTCCCTTTTTATTTTGATATAAAACTATCTCAAGGTTTAAGTTTAAAAAAAACATAACCATTGTAATTTTCATAAAATATATATTTTTCCATAATATGTTTTTGTACATTTGGCATATTTGAAAGATTCTTTAAAACATTGTTTGGAGATTTATAAAGAATTATTTCTGGTGAAGAAATATTTAATTGATTAATAAATTTTTTTTCTGTTATTCCATTTAGAATTTGCGAAGAGGGATTATAAAATTGTGTGCAAGACGGTTTTCTTAAAAAATATGGAAATGAAATATCATCTGTTAAAACTTGTATGCAGCTATCTGATTTGCCCAAACCTTTATATTTATTTAAAATTAATTGATATTCTTTTTTTAAATAAAATTTATCATCCGCTATTATTAATTTGTGAATACTATTTTTAAAATAAATTATATTTTTAATGTTTTTAATATCTAATATAAAAGCTGAAGATAACAACAAACAAAATATAAAAGAAAATCTAGTAAGGTAAGTAGAATTAAGTTTTTTTAAAAACCTTTTTACTCTTAAGTTGTTATCAAAAAAGTTAAATAAAAAAATCAAACATATTAATGCAAATGAGATGGTGTAAAGTCCTGAAGTATATTTTATATGATTTACATCAGATCTCATTAAAGCTGATTTAAAGTTAATCGCTCCAGTTAGAAATATTAAAGAAACAAATATCTTAGTTCTATAATCAAAATTATATTTTTTATTAAAATTAAAATTAACTAACATTAAGCCTGCCATATAAATTATAATTAGAGCCCTTGTCCATCTTGTGCTGTTTTCACTGAAAGGTTTTAAATACTCTACTCCTAATAAATAGTCTGATGTTAGATATATAAATTTGAACTGATAAAAAAATTCTTTAATTTCTTCTGTGGGCATTATTGAAAAAAATAATATCCATGAAAATAAAATACCTAAAAATAAAAATAATAATTTTTTATTTTCTTTATTAGCAATTAAAAAAATAACATAAAAACCTATAAGTATATTTGTATAAGCCCCTATATCAAACCACCATAAAAATGAGATTACAGAAAAGGTTCCTGTAAGAAAATTTTTAATATTTAAATATTTAATGTCAACTAAACTAGAACCTAATATAAAGATAAAAAAAACAAGTAAAACTGATCGTGGTGAAAAGTAGCTTGTGTGATCGTAATAATTTGGCAGGGAGATTATATATGAAGTAAATATTATAAATAATAATATTTTTAGAAAACTATTAAAGGAAAAAAAAGATATAATTTTTTTTGACAAAAGTATTAAGAATAATTTATTTAAAAAAATTAATACTAATAACGTTAATTTTACACTTCCGAGTGTATAGTATCCCATTAAAAAATTAGAGAATAAAGCAATATTATTCGCGATTAATCCATAATCATAAAATGTAGATTTAAATAGACCTCCTGTAATTAAATAATTTAGGGGATGAACGAGAAAAGCACCTTCGTGGTATATATCTGCATGAGTGATAAATATATTAAAATTTAAGGAAAAAAATTCTATTAAGATTAATATTATAAAAAAATAAAAATAATATTTTAATTCATCCTTATTTTTATAATTTTTTTTTTTCTTTAAAAAATAGTCTTTTGCCAGAGGATTTATGCTAAATGAATCGTATCTACTAAATTTCAAATAATAAAATAAGTATAAAAAAAGTGGAAATATTATCAATAATGTAAATCTTATTAACTCATTTTGGGGGTTGTATTCTTGATTCGAGTACTCTCCTAAGATTACGTTAGTTCGATCATACGGTAATTCTATTAAATCCCAGGCGTATATCACTAAAATTAGGAATGAGAATGAAATTATTAATGGTAAATATTTTCTCATAGAAAATTTCTTAAAGATTAATTCTTATTATTTATTTGTTTCGTGTAATTTTATATCTTTAATGACGTATTTTTTTCTACCCCTGACTTGTTCAAATATTCTCGCGATATAAATACCGATAATTCCTTGTGATATTAAAATAATCCCTGAAAAAAAAGATATTGCTATTAAAATTCCTGCAGAACCAAATGCAGAAAGACCACTTATTTTTGAATAAAAAGTATGAACAATAAGTAAAAGAGATACTAAAATAGAAAACAAACCTAGAATGACACCTATGTAAAGAGGCTTTAACGAATAAGCGGTTATACCTGTAACAACATCTGCAATTGGTGCTGGCCCAAATAAAGGAATATGAGAAGCTCCATGACGTCTTGGGTCTCTAACATAATAAACAATCGATTGTTTAAACCCAACCCACACTGACAAACCTCTAATATAAGGTCTAAACTCTTGTAATTCTAAAATTTTATCTAGAGCTCTTCTAGATATTAATTTAAAATCTCCAGCATTAATTGGAAGGTTAATATCTGAAAAAAAATTTATTAAACGATACGCTATATTTGTAAGAAACAGTCTTGTTTTTGTCTCGCCAAGTCTTTTTGTACGAACAGTATGTACAACGTCCGCACCCTTATCATACTCAGCGATTAATTTTTCAATTAATTCAGGTGGGTCTTGTAAGTCGGAGTCCATATAAACAACTGCATCACCCTTAGCTTGTTTAAAACCAGCAATAACGCAAGGCGCCACACCAAAATTGCGAGACATATTAATAATTGTTATTGGATAACTTTTTTGTAATTCAGTCAGTATTGTTTCAGATTTATCTGTTGAAGCATCATTTACAAAAATAAGTTCATAATTCCAGTTTTTTTGCTGAACCAAAACCTTCGTCACTCTACTAACTAATTCTGGCAAGTTTTTTTCTTCATCTTTAAAAGAAAAAACTATTGATACCAATTTCATAGAAAATATATAAATTAATAAATAAAAAAATGAAAGAACAATATAATTTAAAGAAAATAGATCTGGTAATTTTAGCTGGTGGTAAGGGAACAAGAATTAAAAAACTAACAGGTAAACACCCCAAGCCAATGGTAAAATTTAATAACAAACATTTCATGCAGTATATTTTAAATAATGTCAGTAAGTATAATTTTAGAAGAATTATAATATTGTGTGGCTATAGATATAAAATTTTTTTTAAAAAATATCATAATAAACATATAAATTTTACAAAAATTTTATGTGTGAGAGAAAAGAAACTTTTAGGAACAGGGGGTGCATTAAAAAATTTAAAAAAATTAAAAGTTAATGATTTTGTTTTAATGAATGGGGACACATTATTCGATATTGATATTAAAGTATTAATTAATAGTTTAGATAGTAAAAAAATAGGAATTAATGCTTTAACAAAAAATATAAATCAAAAAAGTAATAAATTAAACAATCTTATAATAAAAAAAAATATATTAAACATCGGGAAAAAAAGTTCCTTTATGAACGGAGGTGTTTATTTTTTTAAAAAAAAATTATTTAATTATATTAAAATTAAAAATTTTTCTCTAGAAAATGATGTACTCCCTAAATTGATTAAAAAAAAATTAATAAATGGAATTAGTTTTAATAGTTTTTTTTTAGATATAGGTTCAAAATATTATTTCGGTTTAGCAAAAAAATTGCTTATACATCAGTATAAAAAACCAGCAGTTTTTTTAGATAGAGATGGTGTAATTAATTATGACTATGGCTACGTACATAAAATTAAAAATTTTAAATTTCGTCCCGGAGTTTTAAAGGGGCTAAAATATTTAATTAAAAAAAATTACTATATTTTTATAGTCACGAATCAAGCTGGTATTGCCAAAAAAAAATTTACAGAAAATAATTTTTTTAAATTACACAAAAATATTAAAGAAAAACTTGAGAAATTGAATATTTTTTTTAATGATGTTCAGTATTCACCTTATCATCCAATGGCAAAAATTAAAAAGTACAAGAAAAAATCTACAACAAGAAAACCTGGAAATAAAATGATAACAAATATTCAACAAATCTGGGATATAAATAACAAAAAGAGTTTTATGATTGGTGACAATAAAACTGACAAACTGGCTGCAAAAAAAAGTAAATTAAAGTACTATTATGCAGAACGAAACTTTTACAAGCAAATTAAATCAATTATCAATAATTATTAATGATTTTTTTTTTATTATTTTTAAATACTTGAATTAATTCTCTAATTCCTTGATCTAAAGTTATTTTTGCAACAAACCCTTTACTTTCTATTTTGGCATTACTAACAAAGTAGTCACGTTTATCTGGGTCAGCCTTATTTTTTATTGTTTTAATTTTTAAATTTTTTAATTGTTTTTTTATTTTTTTAGCTAATTCAATTTTTGTTATATTTGCGCTTGAAAGACCAAGATTATATACCTCTGATTTTAATTTATTAAAATTTTTAATTGAAAAGATTATTGCTTTTACAACATCTCTAATATGTATAAAATTTCTTCTAAAATTTGGTTCGTATACATCAATCAAGTTCTCATTTACGGCTCTTTGTACAAAGTTATTTACCAGTAAATCACTACGCATTCTGTAACTGGCACCAAATACTGTTGCAAGCCTGAAACTTATTGTATTTTTAAATCTTTTTACTTCATTTTCAGCGTCACACTTGGTTTGTCCATACAAAGAAATCGGTTTTAAAATACTATTTTCATTACAAAATTTATTTTTTTCACCCACTCCATATCCTGAGTTAGTGGTAAGATATATTAGCTTCTGTTTTGTTTTTAAATTTTGTAATAAATTAGTTATTGACTCGTAATTAACTATAACGGCTTCTTTTTTGTTTTTTTGGCACAGTGGTGCTCCTACTAGAGCAGCTAAAGGGATGATAAATTCATTTTTTTCTGCAATTTTTTTCATTAATTCAAAATTTTTTATATCGCCGTTGATAAATTTAAATTTTTTTTCATAAAAAAGATGATCTAATGAACCTTTGTCATACTTTAGTGCATCAATAACTGTAACTTCATTACCTAAGCGTAAAAGTTCAGTAGTTAACATAGAACCTATATATCCACCGCCTCCAGTTATAAGAATTTTTTTCATAATTAAAAATTAATACTATTTAAAATATTTACAATTTGAACTATTTTTTTTTTGGATAGATCTGGATAGTTACCTATATAGTAACCAAAAAAATGTACGTGCTCTACATTTTTAAATTTAGAAAAGTTTTTAACTTTTACAAATTGTTTAATATAAGGTTGTCTTAACTGATTTCCACCTCCAGCATTACCTCTTCTAAACTCAATGTTATATTTTGATAAATATTTTTCAAATTTATCTCTTTTGTTTATATTTTTATTTTTCAATATTATCGGGAAAGCATAGTTGCTTGATCCTTTTGTATCAAAATTTATAAAGTATTTTTCTGGATTAAGTTTTTGTAAAAAAAATTTAAAATTATCTGTTCTCTTTTTATTATTCTTATTTAGGTGTTTAATTTGATTTATTCCAATAGTTGCTCCAATTTCTGTATTTCTAAAATTTAAAGTTGGATATAAGAAAATAAATTTTGGTGATAAATCTTTGTGTTTCTCAATCATCTTTTTTTCAAAGACTTTATTTTTTGTTTCTCTTACCATTCCGTGAGATCTTAGCATTTTGGAGATTTCATAAATTTTTTTATTGTTAGTACAAATCATTCCTCCTTCTATTGTTGTCATGTGGTGAGCATAGTAAAATGAAAAATTTGAAATCAGACCAAAATTTCCAAGTTTTTTATTTTTATGCAATGCCCCGTGGCTCTCACATACATCTTCTATCAAATGAATTTTTTTTCTTTTTAACTCTTTTAAAAGTCTGTCGTTTAACCCATTAAAACCTTGAGCATGTGTAATAAATACAGCCAAAGTTTTTTTGTTAATTTTTTTTAAAACTTGGTCAATATCCATAGATAAATTTGATAAATTAATGTCTACAAAAACAGGTTTAAAACCGTTCATAATTATTGAATTTATATCAGATACCCAAGTTAGAGTAGGAACTATGATTTCATTTTTAATAGAACTTTTATTTAAAATTTGCAAAATTTTAATGCTTAAATAATTTGCAGATGATCCAGAATTAACAAAAGTTGAATATTTAACTCCTAACCAACTAGACCATGCTTTTTCAAATTTTTCTACTTGTTGAGATTGAGTTAAAATAATATTTTTTTTTTTTAAAAGCTCTGCAATTTTTGCCAAATCTAATTTGGTTATATTATTTGACATCAATGGATGATTAAATTTCATTTTACCTTTTTAAATCTTTGAATAATATTTCACTTCCACTTTCTGAAAATTTAAATGGAATATTTATTATCTTATTATTATTTTTTATAATTTTATTTTTACTTTTTTCTCTAGCATAAAATAAAAAAAAACCTCCGCCACCTGCTCCTAGTAATTTTCCTCCTAAAGCACCATTTTTTAATGCATAATTATATAAACTGTCTATACTTGAATTTGAGATTGATTTACTTAGTTTTTTTTTTGTCTTCCAAGCTGAGTCAAGAAGTTTTCCAAAATCATCGATGTTTCCTTTTTTTAATATTTCTTCACCAATTTTTACATGGTCAATCATTTCATTAATATAGCCTTTATTCGTGGTTAATAATTTGCCAGCATATGTTTTTGCTATTTCTTGGGCTGTCCTTCTAACGCCAGTGTAAATTAACAAAAGATTATTCTCTAACTTTTTTAGATTCTTAACTTTTTTGAAGTTGTTAAGCTTAATTTTATTGTATTTACCAAAAGTTATCTTATTAAATCCTCCATTAGCAACTGCCATTTGGTCTTGAGAACCTACAACCTCTTTCATTATTTGTTGTTCAAAAAAAATTGCTTTTTTTGCTATATCAATATTTAAAATTTTTTTATTCAATAAACAGTACAAAGCTTTTATTAAACCAACTGTAAAAGCTGAACTTGAACCCATTCCAGATCTAGCTGGTAGATCCCCGTCATAATGAATTTCTAAACCATCTTTAATTTTTAAAATATTTAACAAATTTCTTACTGTCGGGTGTTCAATATCTTTTGTGTTTTGAACAATTTCTATTTTACGCCAAACAATTCTAAACTTATGTTCAAAAAATTTAGGCAGTATTCTGCAAGTTATATATAAATGCTTATTAATAGATGTTGAGAGTACAGCACCCTCATATTTATTATACCAATTAGGATAGTCACTGCCCCCACCAAAAAAAGAAATCCTATATGGAGTTTTTGTAATTATCATTTAATTTATAGTCGACATTTTTAGATTACTTTAAGTTATTTTTTTTTAGCAGGATATTCTCTTTTGCCAATAATTAAGTCACAAACAGTTAACAGCCAAATTTGATGTGTATTTTCAATAAAGTTATATGCTTTGCTGTCTATCCATAAACTTATGTTTGCAATTTTTGATAGTGGATTATTTTTAGAATGCCCTGTTAAAGATATTACTTTAATTTTTTTTCTTTTTGCAGCTTTACATGCATTGATCATGTTCTTTGATTTGCCGCTTGATGATATTAAAACTAAAGTATCATTTTTATCAGCATAAAAATCTACTGCTTTTTCAACCCATTTTTCATAACCATAATCGTTTGAAAAACAAGTTATTAAATCAGCTTCGTTAAAATTAACAGTTCTTATTTTTGCATTTTTTGTTAGGTCAACGCTAACATGACTTGCAATTGCCGAACTTCCACCATTACCAAAAATTAATATCTTTCCTTTTTTATTAGATGTACTTAAAAAAATATCTTGAACTTTTAAAAGTTGACTAATTATCTTTTCTTTTGGCCTAACTAAATTTGAAAAATCAATTAAGTATTTTTCTAGAAAAAGTCTATTTTTTTCTCTTTTATTCATACAAATTTATATCATAAATTAATTTTAAAAATACTAGGCTTTTATTTGACATTAAAAAGATCAAATAAAATCCTTTATTTATATGTTGAATTAAAAAAATAGGTATTACTGATTAACAAAACTTGCAAATATTTATAGTAAATTTAATGAAAACTACATTTAGAATGTATTTTAATTATGCTAAATTAGTTTATAGATACTCCTGTGGCTCATAAACAATCTAGTTCATATATAATTTAGAATGAAGTTAAAAATAAAAAAATTTGAAGAACATTCTAATAATTTAAGAAAGATAATTTTAGATGTATATTTAAAAAATGGTGGACATTTATCAACTTCATTTTCTTGTATAGAAATTCTTGTAACATTACACTTTGGAGGTTTTATTAAGATTTCTAAAAAAAATTACAAGAGTAAAAATCGAAATATTTTTATATTGAGTAAAGGGCACGCTGAAATAGCATATTATTCTTTAATGCATAAATTGGGGGTCTTAAGTAATGATATTCTATTTAATAATAATAAGACTAAAAAAAAAATTACCTTAGGTGGGCACGTAGATCATAAAGTTCCAGGAGTTGAGCTTACAACTGGTTCCCTAGGGCACGGATTGGGTTTTGCAGCTGGTATATCATTGGCAAAGAAAAAAAATAAAAAAAAATACAAACAATTTGTTTTACTCGGTGATGCAGAATGTACTGAGGGATCGATTTGGGAAACAGCTTTATTTGCAAGTTATCACAAATTAAATAACTTAATTGCAATAGTGGATAGAAATAATATTGGCGCTCTTGATTATTTGTCAAATTTTACTTCAATAGAACCTTTTAAAAAGAAATGGGAGTCTTTCGGTTGGTACGTTCAAGAAGTTGATGGCCATTCAATCTCTAGTTTATTAAAGGCTTATGATAAATGCAAAAAATCAAATAAACCGAATATAATAATTGCTAAAACTACAAAGGGAAAAGGGATTAAATTATTAGAAAACAGTCCAATCTGGCATGTCAAAAAATTAGAAGATCGCAATGATATTTTACAAGCTAAAAAAGAATTAGAAAAATAGAAATATGATTAACCCAGTGCAAATGAGAGATTTTTTTATTGACAATCTGCGTAATGCAGCAAAAAAAGATAAAAATATTCTACTCATATCTAATGAACAAGGAGCTTCTGCTCTGGACAAGTTTAGAAAAGAGTTAGATAATCAATTTATAAATGCTGGAATTTCTGAACAGAATATTATTTCTGTTTCTGCTGGACTTGCATCTCAAGGTAAGAAAGTTTTTGTATACAGTATTTCTTCATTCATTACTTTAAGATGTTTTGAACAAATTAAAATTGACTTAAATATAATGAAATTGCCAGTAACTATTCTTGCTGTTGGCGCTTCATACTCATATGATACATCGGGACCTACACATCATTCAATTGATGATATAGCTATTCTTAGAACACTAGGAAATTTCGAAATTTATTCTCCATCAGATAATAACGTTTTAAAAAAAGTTTTTAATGAGACGCTCAAAAGTAAAATTCCTAACATTGTTAGATTAGATAGATTTCCACTTAAAAATATTGGAGAGTGTAAAGAGGTAGATATTAAACGTGGCTTTAGGACCTTTGGTAAGTCAAAAAAAATCGCTATAATTTCAACAGGAATTACAACACAAATCATTTCAAACTTGAGGGAGGAGCTTTCAAATGAAAAAATAGAATTTTTAAATATAGATATATTTCAAATTAAAAATTTTAATAAAAAACAATTTAAAACTTTTCTATCCAAAGTCAAAAATATAATAACTGTAGAAGAACACACCTTAAACGGAGGTATAGGTTCTCTAGTTGCTGAATTCATTTTAGATAATAAACTTAATATCTCACTGACTAGATTGGGTATTAGAGATGAAAATTTATATTCATACTTAGAAAGATCAAAAAATCAAGAGATGAATAACATAGATAAAAAATCGATAAAAGAAGAGGTCAAAAAGATTTTAAAAAAAAAAAATTAGTTTTTTAAATTTTTTCTCACTGTACCACCATTTTCTTCATATGATTTAATATACCAATCAACGGTTTTTTTAATTCCTTCTTTTAAACTTAAAAATTTGTAATTAGATGATTTTAAAAAATTGCTATTATTCATACTTTTTTTTGAAATACCACCGGACTTGCGAATATCGAAAACAATGTTTTCTTTATTAAAATTCATACTATCGGCAATATAATAAACTATTTCTTTAACAGATCTTTCTTCGTTGGAGCCAACATTGAGAATATTACTTGATGAATAGTTTTCAAAACACCAAAGAAATGCAGATGCCATATCTTCGGAGTAAGTATATTCTCTTAGCGGAGTTCCGTCACCCCATGCCTCTAGTTTTTTGTTTTTAAGTTTTGCTTCGTGCATTCTTTTAATTATAGATGGCAACATAGGAGCATGTTCTGAAAAATTATCTTCTTTACCAAATATCCCATTAGGCACACACCCGATAATATCTAAATTATATTGATCTCTGTAAGCTCTTACGGCTGGTTCAAAAATTCTTTTTCCATAAAAATATCCATAAGAACTTTCGTGAGCAGGGCCATCATGTATGTTGATTTCTTTGTATGGCATTTTTGACTCCGGGGGGTACATTCCTGATGATAATGTTATTAAAGTTTTTTTAATTTTTTTTCTTACAACATTGTCTAATACATTGAATAACATAATTGTATTATCTCTAAGAAGTGTTGCCTGGTACTTTGGTCCTGATAAACCGAGACCTCCCGAAATTGCTGCTAAGTGAATTATTCCGTCGAATTTGTTATTATCAAAAAAATTACGACATTCATTTTGGGAACATAGGTCTAAATCTTTTCTAGTGTTTAAAAAATAAAATTGTTTATTTTTAATTCTCTTAAAAGCAGCTCCTAAAACTCCATTGGATCCTGTAATTAAAATCATAAGTTTTTTCTTTTATCTAAACACTAGATTAATTCAATAAATTTATTAAGTAATTATTAAAAACGGTAAAATTCACAGAATAATATGATGTGTGATACATGTGGATTTTGATATAAAAAATAGTTATAGTTACGACTTTATAGCTAATAATAAAGTACCTATAATTTCAATTAACCAATATGATAAAAAAATTAGTAAGGAAGCGGTAAGTGATAAATGTCTCAATTTAGTGTTGGGTGTGTACAAATAAATAATGGTTTTGCTGGGCAATACTACCTTCCTTATTCAATAGGTACTCTTCAAGCTTATTTTTTAAAACATTCAAAAAACTCTAATAAGTATAAATTTGAGAATACAATTTATAAAAGATTATTGTTGGATGAGTGTGTCGATAACCTTAAAGATTGTGATATTGTTTTGCTTAGTACATATGTTTGGAATATTAACATCTCACTAGCGGTTGCAAAAAAATTAAAAGAAATAGATCCTAAAAAATTTATTATTTTTGGTGGACCTTCCGCACCAGACGTTTCTGAAAAATTTTTAAGAGAGCATAACTTTATAGATTGTATTGTTCATCAAGAAGGTGAAAGAACAATTACTTCTGTTTTAGATAATTTTCCAGATTTGTCTTGGCAAAAAGTTCCTGGGATAAGTTTTTTAGATAAAGAAAATAAATTTCAACAAAGTAAATGTTTGCCAAAAATGAGAGATATATCAGAATTACCATCACCTTACTTAACTGGAGTTTTCGATAATTTGATTAAGAAAAATCCTAATGAACACTGGCTAGCAAGTTGGGAAACCAATCGTGGTTGTCCATTCTCATGTGCTTTTTGTGATTGGGGTTCTGCTATTGCTTCAAAGGTTAGTAGAATGGATATGGAAAAATTAGAAAAAGAATTAGTTTGGTTTGCTGAACATAAAATTGAATTTATTTATGTATGCGATGCAAACTTTGGTATTTTACCTAGAGACTATGATATTGCAAAAATGGCCTTAGAAATAAAAAAAAAATATGGCTATCCTCATGTTTTGTCAGTTCAAACTACTAAAAATGCTCGAGAAAGATCTTATAAAATTCAAAAATTACTTTACGACGGCGGAATGCATAAGAGTATTAACCTTGCAATGCAGTCTACAGATGAAAAAACTCTTAAAGAAATCAAAAGAGATAATATTTCAATTGAAGATTATAAATTACTACAAAAAAAGTTTATTGCTGATAAAATACCGACTTATTCAGATTTAATCATAGGATTGCCAGGAGATAACTATAAAAAATTTACAAAGAGTGTAAATGACTTAATCGACTCTGGTCAACATTACAGAATACAATTTAATAATTTGTCAATTCTGCCAAATGCTGAAATGGCTCAGGATAGCTACACCAAAAGAAATAATATTATCACTAAAGAGATACCGGTGGTAAATATGCATGGTTCATTAGATGACAATCCAGCAGATGGTATTACAGAGAGCCAACATATGGTAATTTCAACAAAAGATATGCCTACAAAAGAGTGGGTCAGGGTTCGAAAGTACGCAACAGCTACTGAGTTTTATTATTTCAATAAAATGTTACAAATCCCAATACTTTTACTCAGCAGAGAGCTTAAAAAAACTTTTAATTCTTTTTTTGATTTTTTTGATGAGATAAATGACAGTTCAAAGTTTCCTGCAATCTCAATGGTTAATAATATTTTTGAAAAACACGCTAACGATATTACAAAAGGTGATGCAGAATTTATTTTTTCAAAAAATTTTTTAGAAATATATTGGCCTCCTGGAGAATTCGCAATGCTTACATTATATCAAAAAAAATTAATTAAAAAATTTTATGATGAAGCAAAATTCCTACTTAAATCTTTTGTAAAAGCTGATTATTTAGATAATTTTATCGATGACTCTATAAATTTAAACTATGAACTTTTAAAAAAACCATTCACTAAGCAAAATAAGGAAATTAAACTTAACTATGATATTCCAGCATATTATGAGGCTGCACTACTTGGAAAAGAATTCAAAATAAAAAAAGAAAAAACATCATACGTTGTTGAGTCGTTTATGGAAAAGCCACAAGATTTCTCTGAATGGGCACAAAAAGTAATCTGGTACGGTCACAGAAGAGCAGCTTATTTTTATGATTACAAAAAAAATAACTTCGAACTAAATTTAAAAAAAAAAAAATAAAGACTAATTTAATTTAAATACTTTAATTTTAATAATTAATATTAAATTAATTGTTAATCAGAATATCAAATAAATTATATAAAAAAAATAATGATATTTAAAAAAAATTCTTCTAAAAAAAAAATTTCAACTCTTGGATTTGGTTCTTGGGGGTTAGGAAGTGACTCGTATGGACATATCAATAAAAATGAGTCTTTAAAAATTTTGAATTTTGCCACTAAAAAAGGAATTAATTTTATTGATACTTCAAATGTTTATGGAAAAGGGTTAGCAGAAGAAAGAATAGGAGAATTTTTATCTAAAAATTTTTTATTAAGACCTAAGTTGTTTATTGCCACAAAGTGTGGAATGTTAAATAATAGTTCTTTATCATTTTCAGAAAAACATAATTTTAATATAAATAATATTGAGCGATCGATAAAAAAATCATTAATTAGACTAAGAATTAATTATATAGACCTTATACAGTTACATTCACCGCCAATTAAAATACTTAAAAATAAAAAGAAAATTAATCAAATATTAAAATTATTTACAAAATTAAAAAAAATTGGGGTTGTAAAGAATTTTGGAGTTTCAGTAAAATCACCGCAAGATGCGCTCATTATTATAAAAAAATATAAGCAATTTAATTTTATTCAATTAAATTTTAGTTTGGTTGATCAGAGAGCACTGGAATATGGAGTTCTTGACGCTGCGTATAAAAATAAGGTTTCAATCATAGCCAGAACTCCTCTGGCTTTTGGCTATTTAACTGGAAAGGTAAGAGTTAAGAAAAATGATCATAGAAAAAAATGGAGCATTAAACAAGCAAATATCTGGACAAAAGGACGGCTAAAATTTTCAAGAGCAATAAATAGAAAAAAACTAAGTCCTACTTCTCTCGCGCTTTTATTTGCTACTTACCACCCAGCAATTAAGACTGTAATTCCAGGAATGATGAAAATAAAACAAGTAAAAGATAATTTAAAATTTTTGAAAACAAAAAAACTTGAAAAAAAGGAAATAAAAAAATTATTTCATATCTACAAGGGTAATAAGTGGAGAATCTAAAATTATTTTATTTTAATTCTTGCAGTAACCTTTGAAGAGAAACATCTAAACTGTCTTTTTGTTTCCAACTTGTGTGAGAACAAAACTTATTTATGTTGGGAAGTTGAAGAGTAACATCTTTTTTTCTTAAAAGTTTTTTATCTATTTTTTTTTTAATTTTAACTTTTGTAATTCTTATAAGCTTATCCAAAACTTCTCCAACTAAATATTTCTTGGTTCCTCCAATATTATAGATTTCACCTATCTTGGCTTTTTTAGCTGTGAGCCAATATGCACTCATTGCATCTTCTAAAGATAAAGATGTTCTAATACTTTTTAAATTTCCATGTTTGAGAATATTATTTTTATTATTTTTCATTTTTAAAATCTGAGTAGCAAAAGCAGACTGAAACAAGTTATTTCTTCTTGGATTAATATAAGTGAACATTCTTGTTATGATAATATTTAATCCAAAAACTTTATTATATAATTGGGCGCATAAATCTTGATATGCTTTAGATACTGCATAAGGACTTACAGGCCTCATACTTAAAGTTTCCTTTATAGGCACATCTTTTTTAGAGACATTTCCATAAACTTCTGAGGTACTAATATGAACTATCAGTGTCTTTAACTTAAGTAATCTTACTGCTTCAAATATATTAAGTGTGCTTTGATAATTATTATTAATAATCTCTCTTGGAATTTCAAAGGATTGCCTTACATCTGCGTTAGATGCAAAATTGTAAATTAAATCTGGTTTTATTTTTTTTATAATTTTTTTTACTGAATTAAATTTATTTAAATCTAATTTGAATAGTTGAATTCTTTTTTTAAATTTATTTTCTAAAATTTTCTTGTAACCGTTAGACCTATATAATCCATAAATTTTAATTTTTTTATTTTGTTTTAAGATATGTTCAGTTAAAAAACTTCCTCCCGACCCTGTAATTCCAGTTATTAAACATTTTTTAAAATCTCTATTTTTCATTTTGTAATTTTTATAATATTTTTAAGCCTATAACACCGAGAAAAATTAACAAAATTGAAAATAATTTATAAAAATTAATTCTGTCTTTTAGGTAAAAGTACCCAATAAAAATTGCAAAAATTATACTTGATTCTCTTAAAGCACTAACCATTGGTACCGGGGCTTTGGTAAAGGCCCACACTGTAATTACATAAGCAAGGTATGAGAATGTTCCGCCAATCCAAAAAACAAACTTTCCTTTAGTTAGAGTTTTTTTTAAAATGTTTTTTTGTTTTCTAAAATGTAAAACGATAGGAAATAATAAGGCACTAAAAATGAATACCCAGCTCATATAACTTATAGCTGATCCGCTTATTCTTGCGCCTTGACCATCGACAACAGAATAAATTCCAATAAAAATACCTGTAGCTAAAGAAGTATACAATATTTTGTAGTTTTTAATTACCGATTTACTCATAAGACCAATTAGAATAACTCCTGATGAAATAAGTAGGATGGATAAAATAGTGAAGGTTTTTAAATAAATACCTAAAAATATAATTGAGATAACTGTTGCTACCAACGGACCAAATCCGCGTGCTACAGGATATACGGTAGTAAATTTTCCAGTTTGATATGATGTTAAAAGAAAATTTTGATAACCTTGATGAATTAACGCACTTAAAATAATGTAAGGAAAACTCTCAATACTTGGAGCTGGCAAAAAAATAACTGCGACTATACAAAGTGGAACATGCCCATAAACAATAGCTCCAATAGATATATTCTTATCTTTATAATTACTGGCCATACCATTCCAAATGGCATGTAGAAGAGCTGAAAATAATACTATTAAAAAAACTTTTGTATCCATAAATTTATATTCTATTTTGAAATTAGTATTAAAATATGAGAAAGAAAACTAAGCATCAGTATAAATAAAATTACTACATTAATATATAAAATTATTATTAAGCTGTTCTTGAACTTTCTTCTTTTTCTAAGTGCAAGTGAGTCTGGTTTATAGTCCTCTTTCTTATACGGTTTAAAATCGTAACTCATCATCCAAAAAGAATGGTCACTTTCACCTTTGTACCCCGCTTTAAATTTTTTTATATAAGTTGATAATTCTGAAGAGATGATTGTGAAAATAATTAATAACAAGATTATTGTTGCCATTTTTATTAAAATATAAAAAGAGAAAGTGTAAATATTATAACTTTTTATATATGTTTTAAGAAATAATATTGAAGTCCTTTAAATGTTTTTTAGACAACGAAACTCCGAGTCCATTTATCTCATCGCTCAAATTTATATATCCTTTATCTGGCACTGGTTCTCCATCAAAAATATAGTAGAAAAGTTCGTTGCCAATTTCAACATCGTTAACTGGAAAAAATTCTGAAATAGGACAGTTAAAATTCGCCATAGTTAAATGATAATTGTGCATTTGGCCAGCATGCGGTACAACTGGTACTTGATAAGCCTCAGCTAGGGCGTTTATTTTCTGAGCAGCAGTTATTCCACCTACCCTATTCGTATCATATTGAATATAGCTCACTGCTTTTAAATCTAATAATTGCTTAAATCCAAATAATGAAAATTCATGTTCACCCCCGGAAATAGGAATTGCATTCATATTGTTTAACTCAGCGTAACCGTGAATGTCGTCTGCTATTACCGGTTCTTCTAACCATCTAGGATTAAATTTAACTAATTGTGGTATCATTCTCTTAGTGTAGTCTAAATTCCATCCCATGTAGCATTCAAGCATTAAATCACTATTCTCTCCAATTACTTCTCTAACTGCCTTGACTAGTTCAATGTTTTTTTTAATGCCATCGGGTCCATCCTTGGGTCCCCAACCAAATCTCATTTTATACATTTTAAAACCTTGTTTTTTATAAGCCTCAGCTTCTTTTTGAAGATCTTTAATTGGCTGACTGTATAATTTAGAGACATATACCGGTATTTTTTCTTTTGTCCTTCCACCTAGTAATTTAAAAATTGGCTTCTTAGTTAATTTTCCTATTATGTCCCAAATGGCAATATCTATAGCTGATATTGCTGTCATGCCAATTC
>JADHRF010000019.1 GCA_016777565.1 Pelagibacteraceae bacterium | reverse complement strand
TGTACCACCAGAGCCTTGAAAGGTGTGTAAGTCTATGATTGAATTAAATAATTGTGATAAACAAAGGCTGATTGACTGTTGGCTATTTCTAGAACGGACTATTTGCAATCCTCTGCGTAACCATTCCGCCACGTGGCCAGAGTATTGATTTACTCTATTTAAATCATTTAGTTGTCTCATTAAAGAAAATTCTATGATTTGAAGAAGTTAGCTCCTTTGATATAAAACTATAACACTTTTAGCTAAATTTTATATGGAATTTAAAAAATACGATCATTCTGTTCAAGAGAAAGAAATATATAAACTTTGGGAAAAGAAAGATTTATTTAAACCTATACGTAATAAATCTAAAAAAATATTTTCAATAGTTATTCCTCCACCCAATGTAACAGGTAGGCTCCATATGGGTCACGCTCTTAACAATAGTTTGCAGGATGTCCTAGTAAGGTATTACCGTATGAATGGTCACGAAACATTATGGCAACCTGGAACGGATCATGCTGGAATTGCCACTCAAGCAATTGTTGAAAAAAATTTAGCAAAAAATAATATTAATAAAAATGATATTGGTAGAGATGAATTTATTAAAAAAGTTTGGGAATGGAAAACTGAGTCCGGTGGATTAATTCTTGAACAATTAAAAAAACTAGGCTGTTCTTGTGACTGGTCTCGTTCTAGGTTTACTATGGACGACGATATGTCAAAAGCTGTAACTAAAGTTTTTATCGCACTTTTTAATAATAAACTTATCTATAAAGATAAAAAATTGGTTAATTGGGATACTAAGTTAAAAACCGCAATTTCAGATTTAGAAGTTATTCAAAATGAGGTACAATCTCAACTCTTTTATATAAAATATCCAATAATTAATTCTGACGATTTTATAACCATCGCAACTACACGTCCAGAAACAATGATGGGCGATACAGCAGTAGCAGTCAATCCTAAAGATAAAAGATACAAAAATTTAGTTGGTGAATATGTTAATATTCCAATAGTAGACAGAAAAATTAAAATTATTAAAGATGCCTACGCAGATCCTGAACAAGGTACTGGAGCTGTAAAAATTACGCCCGCACATGATTTTAATGATTACGCTGTCGGGAAAAGAAACAAACTAGAAATAATTAATATTTTTGAAAAAGATGGAAAAATTAACAATAATGGTATTAAATCTTATATTGGTCTTGATAGATTTGAAGCAAGAAAAAAAATTATAGAAGAACTAAAAAATTTAAATTTTTTAGATAAGATTGAAACTATTAAAAATAAAGTTCCTTATGGAGATAGATCTAACACGATAATTGAACCTTTGCTTACAGAGCAATGGTTTGTAGACGCAAAAAAATTAGCAAAAAAACCAATAGAAATAGTTAAAAAAAATAAAACAACCTTTTTTCCGGAAAATTGGTCCAACACTTTTTTCCAATGGATGAATAATATTGAACCATGGTGTATATCGAGACAAATATGGTGGGGGCATAGAATTCCTATTTGGTATGGTAATAATGGTAAAATTTTTGCAGCTGAAAATAAAAAAGCTGCAGACAAGCTTGCAAAAAAATTTTATAAAAAAAAAAAATATACTTTAACACAAGAAACAGATGTTCTAGACACATGGTTTTCATCTGCTCTCTGGCCTTTTACTACTCTTGGATGGCCAGAAAAGACTCAACAATTAAAAAAATTTTACCCAACATCAGTGTTAGTTACTGGTTTTGACATAATATTCTTTTGGGTAGCTAGAATGTTGATGATGGGAAATTATTTTTTGAAAGATTCTCCCTTTAAAAAAGTTTATGTACACGCACTTGTAAGAGATGAGAAAGGACAAAAAATGTCCAAATCAAAAGGTAATGTAATAGACCCATTAGAATTAATAAATGAATATGGAGCTGATCCTTTAAGATTTACATTAATTTCAATGGCATCACCTGGTAGAGACGTAAAATTATCCAAGGATCGTGTGGTTGGTTATAGAAATTTTATTACCAAATTATCTAATGCTAACAATTTCTTAAAACTAAATAAGTGTTCTTATCAAAAAAATATAGATATTAAAAAAATCAAATTAAAAATTAATCAATGGATTTATGCTGAATTTAAAAAAACTACAGATCTTGTGAACACATATTTAGAAGATTTTAGATTTGATGAAGCCAGCAGAGTAATCTATAATTTTGTTTGGCGTTCATATTGTGATTGGTATTTAGAATTTTTAAAACCTATTTTTAACTCAGATAGCAAACATGCAAAAAAAGAAGTTATTGTTTTTTCTTCTTACATGTTTATGAATATTCTTAAGCTTTTACATCCATTTATTCCATTCTTTACCGAGTTTATGTGGAAAGAAAATAGATTTGATAAATCTTTTAAGTCCTCTCTTATTGTTGCAAATTGGCCGAAGCCAAGTAAAAATTCAAAATTTAGTAAAAGCTTGAATGAAATTGAAAGTTTAATAGAAATCATAACAGCAATTAGATCAACAAAGGTTCAACTTAACATCCCCCCCAAGGAATATTGTGACATTATTTACTTTAAGGAAAGTAAAAAAATTAAAGTTATTATTAATAATTACTTAAATATTGTTAAACAAGTTGGAAGAGTTAATAATATAAAACAAAAAACTGTTTCTGCTAATAATTTAATTCAAATTATAGTTTTAAATGAAAAAGTAGGCATAAAATTTCAAACTAAAATCGATTTAATTTCTCAAAAAAGTGTTCTCGTTAATAAGCAAAATGAGATTAGTGAGAAAATAGATGTTTTAATTAATAAACTTAATAATCAAAATTATATAAAAAAAGCACCAAAAGATATCGTATTAAATGACAAGAAATTATTAAATGATTTAAAGATTGAACAAATCAAATTAAAAAGTATTGTATCAAGCATTATTTAATGTCTAAATTTAATAAAAAAAAACTACCAAGTAGACACACCTCTTTAGGTGCTGATCGGGCTCCACATAGATCTTTTTATTATGCTATGGGTGAAACGGAACAAGACGTAGCTAAACCGTTTGTTGGTGTTGTTTCTACATGGAATGAAGCCGCTCCATGTAATACTGCATTAATGAGGCAAGCTCAGTCAGTTAAAAAGGGAGTAAAAATTTCTGGTGGTACACCAAGAGAATTTTGTACAATTACAGTTACAGACGGCATCGCAATGGGTCATGAGGGAATGAAGTCATCTCTAATATCCAGAGAGATAATTGCTGACTCAGCTGAGTTGACTGTCAGGGGACATTGTTACGATGCATTAGTTGGAATTGCAGGCTGCGATAAGTCCTTACCTGGCTTAATGATGTCTATGGTTAGGCTAAATGTACCGAGTGTTTTTATTTATGGAGGATCAATTTTACCAGGTAGATACAAAGGTAAAGATGTAACTGTCGTAGATGTTTTTGAAGCAGTTGGAAAACATTCAGCCGGGACAATATCTTCAAAAGAACTAAGAGAATTAGAGCTTGTTGCTTGCCCAAGTGCTGGAGCATGTGGAGGTCAATTTACTGCAAACACTATGGCTTGTGTCTCTGAAGCTATTGGCTTAGCTTTACCGTATTCAGCAGGAACACCAGCGCCATATGAAGAAAGAGATAAATATGCTTATGAAAGTGGAAAAACAGTAATGAATTTATTAGAAAAAAATATTAAACCTAGGGACATCGTAACAAAAAAATCTTTAGAAAATGCTGCAACAATAGTTGCGGCTACAGGTGGTTCTACTAATGCGGCTTTACACCTACCAGCAATTGCTAACGAAATAGGAGTCAAGTTCAACTTAATGGATGTAGCTAAAATTTTCAAAAAAACACCTTACCTTGCTGATTTAAAACCTGGAGGAAAATATGTAGCCAAAGATATGTGGGAAGCAGGCGGTGTTCCAATGTTATTAAAAACTCTTTTTGACGGTGGTTTTTTACACGGTGATTGCATTACAGTTACTGGAAAAACTATGAAAGAAAATCTAAAAAACGTAAAATTTAACACTAATCAAAAAGTACTTAGAAAATATAACAACCCTTTATCACCAGATGGAGGGGTTGTCGGATTAAAAGGCAATTTAGCTCCAGAAGGAGGAATTGTTAAAATAGCAGGTTTAAAAAAATTACAATTTACTGGAAAAGCTAGATGTTTTGACAATGAAGAAGACGCAATGTCTGCTGTTCAAAATAAAAGATATAAAGATGGAGATGTAATAATCATAAGATATGAGGGACCAAAAGGTGGTCCTGGTATGAGAGAAATGCTATCTACAACCGGAGCAATTTACGGTCAAGGCAAAGGAGAGAAAGTAGCATTAATTACTGACGGAAGATTTTCAGGAGCAACAAGGGGGTTCTGCGTTGGGCACGTTGGTCCAGAGGCAGCTCTTGGTGGTCCTTTAGCTTTATTACGTAATGGAGATATAATTGATATAGATGCAAAAAAAGGATCAATTAAAGTTAGATTAACTACGAAAGAATTAAGAGAGAGAAAAAAAAAATGGAAACCAAGAAAACTTCAGTTTGGCTCAGGTACTTTATGGAAATACGCTCAAACTGTAGGACCTGCTTTCTTAGGAGCGCCAACTCATCCAGGCAAGAAAAAAGAAGTTAAAGAATACTCTAAAATTTGATGAAAATTAAGCCTGTAATATTGTGTGGGGGGTCTGGCACTAGGCTTTTTCCAGGATTTAAACATGTGCCTTCAAAACAATTTATTGATTTTGGTGGTTGGACGCTTTTCGAAAAAACTCTTGATCGAATTAAAAATCCAATATTTGATACTCCAATAATTAGCACTAATAAGATTTATAAAGATTTGGTTTTAAAAGCATTAAGAAATAAGAAGGTTTTGAAATATAAAATAGTTCTAGAATCGTCCAAAAAGAATACGGCTGCTGCAATAATAAGCTCATCTTTGTTAGATGAAATTAAAATAAACCAACCTATTTTATTCATCCCATCTGATCATTTTATTCAAAAAAAAAAAATTTTTAATAATATTTTACTTTCAAATATAAAAAACTTAAATAATAAAAATATTTTTATATTTGGCATAAAACCAACCACACCTAGATCCGATTATGGATATTTATTAAACAAAAAAATTAAAAAAAACATCAATAAAGTTGTAGAATTTATAGAAAAACCAAAAAAAAAATTGGCTGAAAAACTTGTTAAGAAAAAAGCTCTTTGGAATTCTGGTATAGTTTTAGCAAGGAAAGATTCTATAATTAATAATGTAAAAATATATCAAAAAAACTTATTTAGTTATTGCCTAAAATCATTAAACAAAGTTAATCAAGACAAAAAAATTATAAGACTAAATAAGAGATTTTTTGATAAAATTACTGCAATATCTTTTGATTACGCAATATTGGAAAAAGCTAAAGAAATAAATTCAATTAGTTTAAATATTTCTTGGTCAGATTTAGGAAGCTGGAGTGAAATTTTTAAAGTTTTAAAAACTCAAATTAAAAGTAAATTAATAAAAAAAAATACTTTTTATAGGCCCTGGGGTTTTTATAAAAATTATTTTGAAGGAGAAAAATTTTTGTTAAAAGAGCTTACAATTAATGGAAATTCATCTATTAGCCTTCAAAAGCATTTTTATAGGTCAGAGCATTGGACTGTAACTCAAGGTAAGCCTAAAATAACTATAGGAAAAAAAGTCTTTTTTAAAAATATTAACGAAAGTGTTTTTGTACCAAAAGGTTCAATTCACAGAATTGAAAATATTTATAAAAAACCAATCAAAATAGTTGAAGCACAATTAGGAAATATTTTGAAAGAAACTGATATAGTTAGATTTCAAGATATTTATGGTAGAATCAAATAAATTCAATTTCTATAGGTGTATGGTCGGATGGTTTTATTTTAGATCTTGGTTTTTTATTAATTACAATACTCTTAATGTTTTCTAATAAATTATCTGAAACTAAAAAATGATCTATTCTCATACCATAATTTTTTTGCCATGACCCAGCCATATAATCCCAAAAAGTATATTCTTGTTTAGTTTTATTTATTAATCTGTAAATATCTTTGAAGCCATAATTTAACAACTCTCTAAAAATTTTTCTTATTTCAATCTTGAACAAAGCATCATTCATGTATTTAGTGTGATCATAGACATCAATTTCCTCAGGTATTATATTAAAATCTCCTGCAATAACTATATTTTTTTCGTCAACTAATTTTTTTTTTATAGATTTTAAAAATTTTTTTAGCCAGTTAATTTTATATGTATACTTGTCCGTTGTTATTGGGTTGCCATTCGGCACATAAATATTAATTATTTTAATTTTTTTTTTATTAAGTTTAATGTCACCACTAATAATACGTGATTGTTTTAAATCATCATTAATAAAATCTAATTTTATATTATCTATCTTAATTTTTGATAAAAAAGCTACGCCATTATAACTTTTTTGACCAAACACATAAGACATGTATCCCAACTTCTTAAATTCATCGGAAGGAAAATTTATTTGTTCTGTTTTTATCTCTTGTAGGAGTAAAATGTCAGGTTTTTCTATTTTAATATAATCTATAACGTTGTTTATTCTGGCTCTGACTGAATTAACGTTCCATGATGAAATCTTCATCAATTAAACTGAGAATGAGAGTCCGCAGCCACAAGAAGAAGTTGCTTTTGGATTTTTAATTACAAATTCGCTTCCAATTAACTCTTTTTTATAATGAACAATTGAACCATTAATAATTTCTAATGAATTTTTATCAATAATTGTCTTATTAAAAATAATATCATTTTTTTCAATTTTACCATCAAATGAAAAATTATATTTAAACCCTGAGCACCCACCTCCCTGAACAGATATTCTAAAATAAGATTTTTCTCCTTGTTCAGATAAAATTTTTAAAATTTGTTTGTTAGCTTCTGGTGTAAACTCAATTTTATTAGTCATATTTAGTAAATAATGTATTATACAATTTTACTAATTTTTATGCAAAAAAAAACAAGCTTTCATTATTCAAATTTAGCTATACCTGTTAAATCAAGGGGTAGAATTTACCATGAGTCGGCAAATATTCTTCGCTCTCCATATCAAAGAGATAGAGACAGAGTGATACACTCAACTGCCTTTAGGCGACTAAAGCATAAAACCCAAGTTTTTGTTAATACTACCGGTGATCACTTTAGAACGAGAATTACTCACTCATTAGAAGTGGCACAAATTGCAAGGACTCTTGCTAAGCACTTTAATTTAAACGAAGATTTATGTGAAACCCTTAGTCTTTCACATGACTTAGGACATACTCCTTTTGGACACGCAGGTGAAGAGGCTTTAAATGAATGCATGAATTTATATGGAGGATTTGATCACAACATACAAACTCTAAGAATAGTTAATCTGTTAGAGACTAAATACTATAATTTTAAAGGTTTGAATTTATCTCTTGAAACAATAGATGGATTGGTAAAACATAACGGCCCTATTAACGATTCTCGGAAACTCGATTTAATATTGGGAAAAAATTTTTTTAAAAATAAAATAAATTATAAAAAAAATGCTTCATTAGAAGCACAGATTGCATCAATTTCAGATGATATAGCTTATAACAGTCATGATTTAGAAGATGGACTACGAGCAAATCTATATAAGGTTGATGATTTAAAAAGTATTCCAATATTATCAGAAATAATAGGAAAACATAAAAAATTTATAAAAACTAAGGGAACTGAGTTAATGATACGACAAATAATTAGAGATATAATAAATGATATGGTCATTGATGTTATTATAAATACTCAAAAAAACATAAAAGAAAGAAAAATTAAAAATATAAAAGATATTTACAATAGTAAGTCGCTACTAGTAGGTTTTTCAAGCAAAATGAATAACTTTGATAAAAAAATTAAGTCTTTTCTAAGAGACAAAATGTATTTTAGTAAAAATGTTTTAGAAAAAACAAATATGGGAAAGAAAATAATTAATATTTTATTCTTAAAAATAAAAAAAAATCCATCAAAGTTTATCAACAAAGAAAAGTATAAAAAATATAATATTGAAAGAAATATTTGTGACTTTATTGCAGGTATGACAGATCGATATGCAATTAATCTTTATAATTCATTAAAATGAACATTTTTGAAATATATTTAAATAAAATACAGGATCTTATTATTAAAAATAGTAATAATTTGAAAATTAAATCTAATATAGGTTTTTTAGGAGTGTTAGTAGAGTCACCACCACAAGAATTTAATTTTGATCTTTCAACGAATATTGCTTTAGTTCTAGCAAAAAAGACAAAACAAATTCCTGTTAAATTGGCAGAAACTATTAAAAAATTAATATTAGAAAATTTAGATGATTTTTCTGAAATAGATATTGCGGGGCCAGGTTTTATTAATTTAAAATTTTCTGAGAAAATATATCAAAAATTAATCATTTCCGTTTTAGAAACAGGAAAAAAATATGGATCAAATAATAAAAATGAAACTTATAATATTGAATTTGTATCAGCCAATCCAACTGGTCCAATGCATGTAGGCCATTCACGGGGAGCAATTTTTGGAGACGTTCTATCTAATTTATTGATCTTTAATGGTAACAATGTAACTAAAGAATATTATATTAATGATTATGGCAATCAAATTACCAATTTTACAGAATCTGTTTTCTACAGACTAAGAGAGATACAATTTAATGAGAAATTTCCAAACAAAGAAAATCTTTATCCAGGTAATTATGTAATCGATATTGCTAAAAATATTTTGAAAGAAGATGAAAAAATTGATTTAACAAATTTTGAGAAAATTTTTGATTTTTTGAGTGAATTATCTCTCAAATACTCAATGAGTCTTATAAAAGCAGATCTTAAATCCCTGGGTATTTCTCATGATAATTTTATATCTGAAAAATCTTTAGTTAAAAAAAATTTAGTAAAAAAAACTATAGAACACTTAAAAAAAAAAAATTTTGTTGAAGAGGGTTATTTAAACCCTCCAAAAGGAGAAGATAACAAAGATTGGAAAAAAACTAAAAGATTAATTTTTAAATCAACCTTATTTGATGATGATACTGATAGAGCTTTACAAAAAAATGATGGTAGTTGGACCTATTTTGCGAATGATGTTGCATATCATTCAGATAAAATAAGTAGAAACTATAATTATTTAATTAATATTTTAGGTGCAGACCATACTGGCTATATTAAGCGGATTACTGCATCAGTAAAGGCGCTCTCAGATAATAAAACTACTTTAGTTTGTAAAGTTTGCCAGCTCGTAAAACTATTCAAAAACGGAAAACCCTATAAGATGTCTAAAAGAGCAGGCGACTTCATATCAGTTCAAGAACTTTTAAATCAGGTGGATAAAGACTCTATAAGATTCATGATGCTCAATAGAAGTAATGATGTAGAGCTAGATTTTGATTTTGATAAAGTTTTAGAAAAAACTAGAGAGAACCCAGTTTTTTATGTTCAATACTGTTACGCTAGAATTTCTTCACTATTTAGGACCCTTAAAATCAACATTGATAAAAAATATGAAATAGATGAGAGTAATTTTAATTTAAATGAATATGAATTGAAACTTATTAGAAAGATCATAGATTGGCCAAAAGTTATTGAAACAGCATCTATTAAATTTGAACCACATCGAATACCTTTCTATTTATATGAACTTGCAACGTTATTTCACTCATATTGGAGCAAAGGAAATGAGGATGCCAAATATAAATTTATTGCCAATGAAAAAATCAAAAATAAAAACACACTTCTAATTGTCCAATTAGTAGCTTTAACGATTGAGAATGGTATGAGAATTTTAGGAGTAAATTTGCCAAAAAAAATGTAATGATTAAACACTTTTTTTCAGTATTAATTTTTGTATTTATTTTTCTTTTTAATTATTTTGTTATCTCAACATACATCTCAAAAAAAACTAAAGATAAAGTTAACGCTAATCGGCTGAATGTAACCACAAATATAGAAAACAATTTACCTGATTTACCTATATTGAAAAATGACACGAATGATGTCATAGAATTTAATTCTGGGTATAATGAAGACAATCAAAGAATAAAAAGAGATTTTTGGAAACTATTTAAAACAAATGATTAGAAAGGCGGTCATTATTAGTATTGCAGGCACTTCCTTAAAACCTGTTGAAGCTAAGTTACTTAAAAGAGATAAACCTTGGGGTATTATTCTTTTCAAGAGAAATATTTTATCAGAAACTCAATTAATTAAACTTACCAAAAAAATACGAATAATAATGAGAGATAAAAAATTTCCTATTTTAATTGACGAAGAAGGAGGTCGTGTATCTAGATGTTCTAATTTTTTTGATAACTCAAGTTATAATCAAAGATTCTTTGGTGATATTTATAAGATTAATAAATTAATTGGTACCAAACTATATAGAACTTATATTAATTCATTGTCAAAAATTTTAAAAAAAACTGGTATTAATATAAATACTTCACCAGTTCTAGATTTAACAAAAAAAAATACACATAAAGTAATTGGCGACAGAAGTTATTCAAAACATACTAAAATAGTTAACGAACTGGGTAAATTAAGTGTAAATTTATATAAGAAAAATAAAATTGGTACCGTTATTAAACATATTCCAGGTCACGGAAGTGCAAATTTAGATAGCCATTTTAAATTACCAAAAGTTAGAAGTTCTCTAAAAACATTAAAAGAAACAGATTTTAAATGTTTTAAAAATATGAATAGTTTTTTTGCAATGACAGCTCATATATTATTTAACAATATTGATAAAAAAAATAATGTAACACACTCAAAGACTGTTATAAAAAATATTATTAGACGTGAAATAGGTTTTAAAGGAATTTTAATTTCTGACGATATTTCAATGAAAGCTCTTAAATATGATTTAATTAAGAACGCAAATTTAGCACTAGTGTCTGGATGTAATTTAGTTCTTTATTGCTCTGGCAAGGCAAAAGATATGGCTGAATTGTTAAAAGCAATGCCTTATATAGACAAATTTACTGCAAAAAAAACATCAGAATTTTATAAATTTTTAAGTTAAAATTGATACATGGAATCAAAATTTAATAATCCAATTTCAGTTGAAATACCTAATTATTCAGGACCTTTAGAGGCTTTATTAGACTTAGCTAAAACACAAAAAGTTGACTTAACAAAAATCTCTATAACAAAACTTGCTGATCAATTTTTAGAATATATTAAAGAGTCTATTAATTTAAACTTAGAGCTAGCCGCAGAATATTTATTAATGGCAACATGGTTAGCATATTTAAAATCTAAATTATTATTACCAGAAGAAGAAGAAGATGATTTTAAAGCTCTTGAAGTGGCTGAAAAACTAAAATTACAATTAAAAAAATTAGAACTTATAAGATTATTGTCAGATCAATTAATAAAAAAAGATAGAATTGGGATAAATATTTTTTACAGGGGAATGAAAGGTGGAATAAAATCAATCAATACACCTTTGTACAAGGTAAGTTTGTACGAACTTTTAAAAACTTATGCAACTATAAAGATGCAGAAAGCTTTTCAAACAGTAAATATACCTAAGCTACCAGTTTTTACAGCTGAGGAGGGGATTAAACAAATAAGAGAAAATTTTGATAATATTTCTGACTGGAAAGATATTGAGGAATTGATACCAAAAGGATTTACATTTAATAAGAAATTGAAAAAAAGTGGTTTAGCAGGAATATTTGCAGCAAGTTTAGAGTTAACCAAACAAGGTGCAACAAATATAATGCAAAAAAAAATATTTGATAAATTACTTATTAAAAAGATTATTTAAATGAAAAAAAAAATGAAAAAAATTGATAATATTGTTAAATTTCCAAAAAATTTAAATAAATTAGAAAAGCAAGTTGAGGCCATACTTTTTGCCGCTGACGAACCTTTGGACATTGAAACGATTGAAAAAAGAGTTCAAAGCACAAATAGTATTAAAAAAATTTTAGAAAATTTACAATCTGATTATGCTCAACGAGGTATTAATCTGATCTGTATAAAAGAAAAATGGTCGTTTAGAACTTCTCAAGATTTGTCCAATTTAATGTCGCTACAAAAATCTACTGAAAAAAAATTATCTAAAGCCACGCTAGAAACTTTGGCCATAATTGTATATCATCAACCTGTAACAAGATCGGAGATAGAGGAAATCAGAGGTGTTGCATTTGGGACTAATACGATTGAGACTTTATTAGAGCTTGATTGGGTTAGGCCTGCTGGTCGAAAAGATGTAATAGGTAAACCTATTCAATATGCTACAACAGAAAGTTTTTTACATCATTTTAATATTCAAAAATTAACAGATTTACCTAATATAGATGAACTAAGTTCTGCAGGTTTAATTGATACCGCCACTATTGATTCATCAATTTTTGGCACAGGCAAATTTTATAAAGAACAATCACAAAATAAAAAGGAAGATATCTACTCAAATATAGAAAAAGCTATTGATGAAACTCATAATTCTGATTAATTAAATATTTATTTAAATAGAAATATTGTATATAAGTATCTTATGAGTATTGGTTTTTGGCAAATAGCAATAGTAGTCATTCTAGTTGTTCTATTATTTGGAAGAGGTAAGATTTCAGATTTAATGGGTGATGTAGCTAAAGGAATAAAAAGTTTTAAAAAAGGTATGTCTGACACTTCTGACTCTACAAACGAAAAAACTGACGACCAAGATAATTCTAATAAAAATTAAATTTAATGCCACAAATTGGATGGTTTGAACTATTAATTATAGTAGTTGTTGCAATTCTTATAATTGGACCAAAAGATTTCCCCGTTGTTTTAAAAAAAATAGGCACCTGGATAAGAACCTTAAAAAATTATTTTTTAGATGTTCAATCTAATTTAACCGAAATTACAAATATTGAAAATAACAAAAATGAATTTTCGAAAGAAAAAAAAAATATAGAAAAAAAAGATGAAAAAAAAGAGTAATAATGAAAATACTGGAAGTTTTGTTGGTCACTTAACAGAGTTAAGATCTAGACTTATAAAATCTTTTATTTTTTTGATAATTGTTTTTTTAATATGTTATTTTTTTTCAGAGCAAATTTATCGCTTTCTTGTAAACCCTTATGCTGAAGCAGTACTGTCGAACGGTCTAGATAGAAGATTAATTTTTACAGCATTACATGAGGCATTCTTAACTTATCTTAAGGTTGCCTTCTTTGCAGCTCTTTTTATTTCAAGTCCAGTTTTTTTAACTCAAATATGGAAGTTCGTTGCGCCTGGTTTATACAAAAATGAAAAAAAAGCATTGCTTCCTTATTTAATTGCAACACCAACTTTATTTATTTTGGGCGGTAGTTTAGTTTATTATTTGATAATGCCATTAGCTATAGAATTCTTTTTAAGTTTTGAAACAACAGCTGAAACAGGAATAATTCCCATTCAATTAGAGGCAAAAGTTAATGAATATCTATCTTTAATAATGAGATTAATTTTTGCATTTGGTATAAGTTTTCAGTTACCAATTATTCTCAGTTTACTTGCTAGGATAGGAATTGTTGATTCTAATTATCTAAGACTTAGAAGAAAATATGTTGTGGTTATAATTTTTGCAATTGCAGCTATTTTAACTCCACCAGATCCAATTACTCAAATTGGTTTAGCGTTACCACTATTATTATTATATGAATTATCTATTTTTACAGTTAAATTTATAGAAAAAAAACAAGATGCATAACATAAAAGATATTAGAAAAAATTTTGAAGTTTACAAAAAAAAAATTTCTGAAAGAAATAGTTCTGTTGACCTAAATCTACTTATGAAGTTTGATGAGGAAAATCGTGACTTGATACAAAAAAAAGAAAAAAAAGAACAAGAAAAAAAATTATTATCAAAATCAAAAGAACCATCTAACTTTGAACTCTCAAAAAAATTGAGTATAGATATTAATGAAATTTCTAGATTACAAAATGAAATACAAAATAAAATTTTTAATATTTTATCTAATATTCCTAATATCTCTCATCAGGATGTTCCTATTGGTAAAGATGAACGCTCAAATGAGATGATGTACAACAGAGGAGATATTAGAAAATTTGATTTTAAAATTAAATCTCATGTTGATATTGGTGAAATAAATAATCAGATTGATTTTAAAAATTCTTCTAAACTCTCTGGATCAAGGTTTGTTGTACTTAATTCAAATTTTGCTTTGTTAGAAAGAGCGCTAATCAATTTTATGCTTGATACCCATATAAGTAAATTTTCATATAAAGAAATTTCACCACCACTATTAGTCAACGAAAATATTATGTTTGGAACTGGTCAATTACCGAAATTTGAAGAAGATCAATTTGAAATAAAATTAAATAAGGATGAGGAAAGAAAATTTTTAATACCTACGGCTGAAGTAGTTTTGACTAATTTGGTTCGTGACACAATTATCGATGCCAAAATTTTACCCTTGAGATATGTAGCTGCAACACCTTGTTTTAGAAAAGAAGCTGGTAGTTACGGAAAAGACACAAAAGGATTAATGAGACAACACCAATTTTACAAAGTTGAATTGGTAAGCATAGTTGATCCTAAAAATTGTATATCAGAACTAGATAGAATGCTTAATTGCGCGGAAGAAATATTAAAACTTTTAGAAATTCCTTATCAAGTTGTTTTATTAAGCTCAGGTGACATGGGCTTTAGTGCAGAAAAAACTTTCGATATAGAGGTCTGGGTACCATCAGAAAATAAATATAGAGAAATATCTAGTTGCTCATCTTGTGGATCTTTCCAAGCAAGAAGAATGAATGCAAAATTTAAATCGAATGATAGCACTGATTTTCTAGGTACTTTAAATGGTTCTGGTTTGGCTGTAGGAAGGTTAATGATTTCTTTAATTGAAAACTATCAGAATGTCGACGGATCTGTTTCAATTCCAAATGTTCTTAAAAAATACATGAATAATTTAGATAAAATATAGAATTTTTAATTAATCTCTTGTTATAACATATTATATATTATATTTACTTTTAGATTATGAACGGACAAGGAATAGCTCAATTTATACCTCTTATTTTAATTTTTGTAATTTTTTATTTTTTTCTGATCAGACCACAGCAAAAAAGAGCAAAAGATCATTTAGCGATGGTAGCATCACTCAAGCGTGGTGATGAAGTAATTACTTCCGGTGGAATAATTGGAGTAGTCGAGAGAGTTATGGAAGATGATAGAATTGAAGTTATCTTAGGTGAAAACCTTAAAGTGCAAATTATTAAATCTACTATAACTAGTTTACTTAAAAAAAAAGAATCTAATTAAAATTTTTTTTTGTGCTTAATTTTACAAAAATAAAAGTTTTCACAATATATATAATTCTTTTAGCGGCTGTTTTTATTTCTTCATTAAATTTTCAAGCTAATAATTTAATAGATAAAAAAGTTAATTTAGGGCTAGACCTTCAGGGCGGCTCATATATTTTGCTTGAAATAGATACTTCACCATTAGTAAATCAAAAATTGCAAAGTAAAGTTGTTCCAATCAAAAAATTTTTAAATGAAAACAATATTTTATTTCAAAATTTTTCAATTTCTAAAGAAAATATTTCTTTTTCAATTAAACAAGATGAACAAAAAAAATTGAAAAATTTATTTTTTTTAAAAACCAAAAAAAATGTAGTTAATACATTTATATCTGAATACAATACCTTTGAACTTGATATCAGTTTTAATCAAAATGAAGTAATTGTTAATTTTTCCAACTATGGACTTATTAGCCTTAATAATGCTGCCTTAAAACAATCAATTGAAATTATAAGAAGACGTATTGATGATGTTGGGACTAAAGAACCTACTATTCTACAAAGAGGTGACAAACGAATTTTAGTGGAACTTCCGGGTATAGATAATCCTGAGAGAGTTAAAGAATTATTAGGTAAAACTGCACAACTAACTTTTAGACTAGTTTCTAACGATGACGAGTTTGGATCTGAAAAACTTATTTTATCAGAAAACAATGAAGAGCTTACAGTTAATAAAAGAGTAGTTGTTAGTGGTGATAATTTAGTTGATGCGCAGCCAAGATTTGATAATCAATCTAATCAACCAATAGTCATTTTTACATTAGACAGACTTGGGTCTCAAAAATTTGGCAAAACAACAACTCAACATGTTGGAAAAAGATTAGCAATAATCTTAGACGACTCAGTAATTAGTGCTCCTCAAATTCGAGAAGCAATAACCGGTGGAACGGGAACTATTTCAGGAGGGTTTACTTTTCAAGAGGCTACAGATCTTGCTTTATTACTCAGGTCTGGTGCTTTACCAACACCAATAAATATTGTTGAAGAGAGAACTGTTGGGCCCGATCTTGGAAAAGACTCTATCGATGCAGGTATTTTTTCACTTATAATTGGTTTTATATTAGTGATTTTATTTATGTTTTATAAGTATAAAATTTTTGGTCTTGTCTCAAATATTTCACTCATTTCTAATTTAATTATATTAATGGGTATCCTAACTTTAATAGAAGCAACATTAACACTTCCAGGTATAGCTGGTATTATATTAACAGTAGGTATGGCGGTTGACTCAAATGTTTTAATCTACGAAAGAATAAAAGAAGAACTAAAAACAGAAAAATCGATTATTCATGCATTCGATGTTGGGTACAATAAAGCTAAAATTACAGTATTAGACGCAAATATAACCACATTAATAGCAGCTGCGATATTATTTATTTTTGGTTCAGGACCAGTTAAAGGCTTCGCTGTTACTTTGGGTGTAGGGATCATTACCACTCTTTTCTCAGCTTATTTTATTGCTAGACATTTAACCTCAATTATCGTTTTAAAAGACAGAGAAGGAAAATACTTCAGTTTATAATGAACATAAAAATTAACTTTTCAAAATTTTTCAAAATAGGAAATATTCTTTCTGTTTTAGCAATTACAGTTAGTGTTATTTTCTTAATTATAAAAGGACTAAATTATGGTGTTGATTTTAAAGGAGGAACTTTATTGGAACTAAGAGTTTCCGACACAAATATAAAGATTCAAGATATTCGAAATTCACTTAAAGATTTTAATCTAGGTGATGTTAGTGTTAAAGAGTTTGGTAAAGAAGGTGATTTTTTAATTAAATTTGAAAAGAACTCTAACGAAAATAAAAAATTTATTTCAGAATTAAAATCAAAAATATCTGGAAAATTAGGCTCTGAAATTAATTTCAGAAGAGTAGAAAGTGTTGGTCCAAAAGTTAGTAATGAACTACTTAAACAAGGTATAACCGCAATAGCTTTATCTTTAGCTGCAATGTTGTTTTATATATGGATAAGATTTGAATGGCAGTTTAGCCTTGGTTCTATAATTGCTTTATTTCATGATGTAATTATTACTTTGGGAATATTTTCAATTTTATCTCTAGAGGTAAATCTTTCAATTGTAGCTGCAGTGTTAACAATAGTAGGTTATTCTATGAACGATACCGTAGTTATCTATGATCGTATTAGAGAAAATTTACTCAAATTTTCAAAACTTAATACCAACGAAATAGCTAATATTTCTCTCAATGAAACTTTATCTAGAACAGTAATTACTTCTATGACTACTCTTTTAGCTTTAGGGTCAATATTTATCTTAGGAGGTGAAATTTTAAAAGGTTTTTCATTTGCAATGATTTTAGGCGTTATTATTGGAACATATTCCTCAATATTTGTGGCGAGTCCAGTTCTAAAATATTTTAAAGTCACACAAAAAACTTTATTGAAAGAAGATAAAATTTAATTATTTAGTATAGATTTTGAGCTGCCACCATTGAAAGCAACATTGGTAAAGATAACAATGTATTAGTTCTTGAAAATAACATTGCAGTTCTAGCAGATTTAGCTTTTTCTTCTGGTTGACATTCCACCATACCTAAAGCTTTTTTTTGATTTGGCCAAATTACAAACCATACATTGTAGGCCATGATTATTCCAAGCCACATGCCTATACCAATAGCGGTACTTTTTCCATAACCACTTCCAATACCAAGTGTCATTGCTTGATGAGCATAACCATTTAACCAAGCGAGAACTAAACCAGACAAAACAGTTATTGCTGCTGCCCATCTAAAATAAAATAAAACTGCTGGCGCAATAACTTTGCTAATAGCAGGTTTTTGTTCGTCTGGAATTTTTGGCATATTTGGAATTTGAACAAAGTTTAGATACCAAAGTAACCCAACCCACATAATCGCTACTATTACATGCGTGAAACGTGCTAACCAACTCCAGAAAATTGTATCAAAAGCAAATCCATCTCCAAAAAAGTGCAGCCCAAGAAAAAGCAGTATAGTTAAAACAACAGATGCATGAACTGTTTTAGATAAAGATTGTAATAAATTTCCCATGATTCCTTTATAGCACAATTTAATGAAATTATGCAGTTTTTTTCATAGTGTCTTTAAACAAAATATTCTTTAAAAATTCTCCAGTATAGCTTCCTTTTGTATCTGCTACTTTTTCTGGTGTTCCTTCAGCTATTATTTTACCACCTTCAACTCCACCTTCAGGCCCCATATCTACAATCCAGTCTGCGGTTTTGATTACATCTAAGTTATGTTCAATAACAACAACTGTGTTGCCCGTGTTAACAAAAGCTTGAAGAATTTCTAAAAGTTTTTTTATATCATGGGCATGTAAGCCTGTTGTTGGTTCGTCTAAAATATACAAAGTCCTACCTGTTGATCTTTTTGATAATTCTTTGGCTAATTTAATTCTTTGTGCTTCTCCTCCAGAAAGTGTGGTAGCTTGCTGACCAATCTTTATATAACCTAAACCTACATGTTTTAGAGTTATCAATTTAGATCTTATTGACTGAATATTTTCAAAAAAATCACATCCTTCATCCACTGTCATATCTAAAACATCCGCAATATTCTTATCTTTAAATCTAATTTCTAAAGTTTCTCGATTATATCTAGTCCCTTTACAAGTATCACAAGGTATAAAAACATCCGGCAAAAAGTGCATTTCGTAAGTAATTACTCCATCACCTTCGCAAGTTTCACACCTCCCACCTTTAACATTAAAAGAAAATCTACCTATTTTATATCCTCTTGCTTTAGCTTCCGGCAATGAAGCAAACCAATCCCTAATTGGGCCAAAGGCACCGGTGTAAGTTGCTGGATTAGATCTTGGGGTTCTTCCTATAGGTGACTGGTCGATATCTATAATCTTATCTATTAATTCCGTACCTTTATAATTTTTAAATGCTTTAGGTGCCTTTCTAGATTTATTATTATTTAAAATTAAATTCAGAGCATGAAATAGGGTGTGCAAGATTAATGTAGACTTTCCACTTCCTGAAACACCTGTCACACATGAAAATGCACCTAAAGGTATTTTTAAATTAACATTTTTTAAATTATTACCCGTTGCTCCCTGAATTTCTAAAAATCGACCATTTTTTGCTGTTCTTCTTTTTCTAGGAAGAGCAATGTACTTTTTTCCTGACAAATAATTGCCTGTAATACTTTTTTCATTCTTGATAATTTCCTCATAATTACCTTCTGCAACAATCTCACCGCCATAGACTCCAGCTTCTGGACCCAAATCTATAATGTGATCAGCATTTTCCATAGTCTCAGTGTCATGCTCAACTACAATTACGGTATTTCCTAAATCTCTAAGTTTTTTTAATGCTGTAATTAACTTTTTATTATCTCTCTGATGTAATCCAATGGATGGTTCATCTAGAACATACAATACCCCAGTAAGTCCCGAACCTATTTGTGATGCAAGGCGAATTCTTTGTGCCTCACCTCCTGACAAAGTTCCTGACTCTCTAGATAGGGTTAAGTAATTAAGTCCTACATTTAATAAAAAGTTAAGTCTTTCATTTATTTCCTTAAGTATATGTTGTGCAATTTTTTTTTCTCTTTCATTAAAAACAGAATTTAAATTATCAAACCAAATTTTTGCATCATCTATAGATTTCTTTGTTACTTCACTAATATTAAGTTTATTGATTTTTACACATAAGGCTTCTTCTTTTAACCTATGACCATTACATTTCTCGCAACTAGACTCACTTTGGTACTGAGCTATTTCCTCTCTTTTCCATTCACTATCTGTTTCTAAATATCGACGTTCTAAATTGTTTACAACACCTTCAAATGTTTTTTTAGTTTTGTATGACTGATAGTTATCATCATATGAAAAACTTATTTCCTCTTCATCTGAGCCAAATAGAATAATATCTTGAATTTTTTTTGATAATTTTTTCCATGGTTCAGAAAGTGGAAATTTGTAATGCTTAGCTATTGAAGCTAAAGTTTGTGCGTAATAAAGAGATGTGGATTTGGCCCAAGGCACTATAGCTCCATCTTGTAAACTTTTTTTATCATCTGGCACAACTAAATTTGGGTCTACATTTAAATTGTGCCCAATACCTTCACATTCTTCACAAGCTCCGTAAGGACTATTAAATGAAAACAATCTTGGCTCTATTTCTTCAATTGTGAAGCCGCTCTCAGGACAAGAAAATTTTGATGAAAAAGTTATGGATTCTAATTTTCTAAATTTTTTTGGTATCGTTTCATCTTCATATTCTACTAACAGAAGGCCATTTGATAGATTTAATGCTGTTTCCACACTATCTGCTAATCTATTTCCAATGCTTGAATTTATTATTATTCGATCAACAATAATTGAAATATCATGTTTTACTTTTTTGTTTAAATTAGGAAAATCATTTATTTCATAATATTTACCGTCAACTTTAATTTTTTGAAAACCTCTTTTTTTATAACTTA
>JADHRF010000069.1 GCA_016777565.1 Pelagibacteraceae bacterium | reverse complement strand
CTATAAGTCTTAGAGAACAAAGTTTAAGCTCTAAAATAAAATGGGAGTCTTTAAGAAAAGTTTTATTTATTTTTTCCATTCTTAATTAGAAAATTCTTTTAAAATCTTTTCTCTGTGTTCATCTAGATCAGGAATGTCTCCTCTAGTTTTTTCATCTTTGTATGTAGACATTTTAATTGGATTCCCAGCAAGTTTGAAATCGCCGATTACTTTATGATAAGCTTTAACAATCATATTTCTAGATTCGATCTGCGGATTTTCTACCGCTTCTTTAATATTGAAGATAGGTCCGCAAGGAATTTTTTCTTTTTCCATTTCTTGAACCCATAGGCTCGTATTTTTTATTGAAAGTTTTTCTTCTATAATTTTTTTAAGTTCATCCATGTTTTGGGCCCGGGAAGAATTTGTGTTAAATTTAGAATTTGTGTGAACTTTGTCCAATTTTAAAACACTACAAAGCTTTTCAAATAATTTATCATTGCCTGCAGCAATTATAACGTAGTTATCTTTAGTTTTAAAAGCTTCAAATGGTGCAATTGATGGATGTCGTGACCCCATTGGTTTAGGTATTTCATTTTTAGAAAGATACCTAGCTATTGCATTTTCTAAAATTGCAATTTGACAATCTAACATTGAAACATCTACGAACATTCCTTTTCCAGTTTTTTGTCTGTCGTAAAGAGCTGCATTAATACCAATTGTTGTAAACAGTGCAGCTGTGATATCTCCAATAGAAGTTCCAACCCTTGTAGGTTCTGAGTTTGGTTGTCCAGTAACGCTCATAAGTCCGCCCATTCCTTGCACAACCATATCATAAGCTGGTAATTCTTTTAGAGGACCTGTTTGTCCAAAGCCAGATGCTGACGCATAAATTAATTTTGGATATTTTTTGTTAACTTCCTTCCATCCAAAGCCCCATCTGTCCAATGTGCCAGGTTTAAAATTTTCAACTAAAATATCTGCTCTAGATAAAATTTTATCAAATATCTTTTTGTCATCAGAATTTTTTAAATTTAGCGCTATACTTTCTTTGCCTCTATTTAAGGACATAAAGTAAGCAGAATAATCATCTATAAAAGGCCCAAATTTTCTAGAGTCATCCCCTACTTCTGGGGCTTCTATTTTAATTACTCTTGCGCCAAGATCTGACAATATCATTGTGCAGTATGGGCCGACTAACACCCTAGTTAGATCAATAACTAATAAATTTTTTAATGGTCCGTCCATTTATTGCTGTAAAATGCTTTTTTTTCTACTGTTGACTTTCAGTAGTATCTTCCTTTTAATAGTTTGTAAAATAATATCAATTAAGAACAAAATAGAGGGAAATATAATGTTTAAAAAAATATCTTTATATATTACAGCGATAGCTTTAGCGCTAACTATGGTTAGTTCTGCCTATGCTGTAACTTTAAAAGCGAGTCACCAATGGCCAGGGACAGCAAGAGCTGACGGTTCTTACGATCCTCGTCACGAAATGGTTCAAATAATTGCCGATGAAATGAAAAAAGCTAATGTTGATGTTGATGTCAGAATTTATCCAGCAAAATCTTTATACAAACCTAAAGAACAATGGAAACCGATGACAACAGGACAACTAGATATGAGTGCATTTCCATTAGGTTACGCTGCAAAGTTTCATCCAGAGTTTGATGCTACTTTGATGCCAGGAACAGTTAAAAATCACAAACATGCATTAAAATTTAATAAATCTCCAATGATGACAGAGATTAAAAAAATTATTAATGATGCTGGTGTTATAGTTTTATCTGATGCTTGGTTAGGTGGTGGTTTTGCTTCAAAAACAAAATGTATTAGAAATCCAAAAGACGTAAAAGGAGAAGTAATGAGAGCGGCTGGAAAAGCATTCAACCAAATGCTTGAAGGTGCAGGTGCTGGTATTCAAAGTATGCCTTCTTCAGAAATCTATACCGGTCTTCAAACTGGAGTGCTAACTGGTGCAAATACTAGTTCTGGAAGTTTTGTAAGTTACAAAATTTATGAACAAGTAAAATGTGCAACACCTCCAGGAAAATACGGTCTTTGGTTTATGTATGAACCAATCCTAATGTCAAAGAAATCTTTTGATGCTTTAAACTCTAAGCAACAAAAAGCTCTTATGAAAGCTGGAAAAAAAGCTGAAAAATATATGACAAAACAGGTTGCTAATCTTGATAAAGTATTTGAAGATACTTACAAGAAAGCAGGAGTTGAATTAGCCTATATGACAGCTGAAGATCATGCTGCATGGGTAGAAATTGCTAAGCAAACTTCACACAAAGCATTCGCAGAAAAAGTACCAGGTGGTGCTAAATTAATGGAAATGGCTTTGGCAGTTAAATAAAAATAATATATAAAAACCCCTGATTAATAATAGTCAGGGGTTTTTTTTTATGCTTAAAGATTATCTAAAATTTTGTAATCATATGTCAAAAGCATGCGGTACGTTTGCTGTTGCCGCATTGATACTATCTATTCTGGTTATTGTAGAGTTAGTTTTTGAGAGATATTTTTTTCAAAGAGCAATTACTTGGCAAACGGAACTTGTAACAATGCTTTTGGTTGCGTCAACATTTATTGGTAGTGCTTATGTTTTAAGTGAAAAAGCTCATGTCAGTATGGAATGGATTTATGATTTTTTATCTAAGAAAAATATACTCAGACTTAAAATTGTTACATCGTTTATAAGTTTAATTTTCTTTTTATTTCTGTTCTATTTTACTTCATTGATGGTTGAAGAAGCCTTTATCAAAAATTACACCACAGGAACTGTGTGGAGTCCTCCTTTGTGGATACCTTATTCTTCAATGTTAATTGGAGCTTTACTGATGATACTGCAATATATTGCAGAAATTCTAAAACTATTTAAAGAGGAGGGTCTAATTTAATGGAACCACTAACGATTGCTATAGTAGTAGCAGTTTTTACTTTAATAGTTTTATTTTCAGGAATACCAATTGCTTTTGGATTAAGTTTTGTCTCGGTGGCTTTATTAGTTGCGTTTGAAGGAATTCAAATGCTTGATGTCTTTGCAGAAACTTTCTATGCAGGGCTTAATTCTTTTGTTTTGCTTTCAATACCTATGTTTATTTTAATGGGTATGGCTGTCGCAAACTCTCCAGCAGGAAAGGATTTATATACGGGTCTTGATAGATGGCTGTGGAGAGTTCCAGGTGGTTTAGTTGTTTCAAATATTGGTGCTTGTTCAATATTTGCAGCGTTAAGCGGATCAAGTCCAGCAACGTGTGCTGCAATTGGTACAATGGGAATACCAGAAATGAGAAGGAGAGGTTACTCTGATGAGATAGCTACAGGTACAATAGCTGCTGGCGGAACCTTGGGAGTCTTAATTCCACCAAGTATTGTCTTGATTGTTTATGGGATGGCTACTGGGACTTCTATTGGTAGATTATTTTTATGTGGAATTGTTCCAGGTTTCATGTTGGCTTCCCTTTTTGCTTTGTGGGCATTATTCCATAGTTATTTTATTGATAAAAATTCATCTAAAGCACTTAGGAATAAAAAACCTCCTACTCTTAAACAGAAATTAGAAGTTCTTCCAAGAATTTTTCCATTTTTAGCAATTATAGTTGGTGTTCTTTATGTTCTGTACGGAGGAGTCGCTACTCCTTCAGAGGCATCTGGTGTAGGTGCATTCTTAGTTTTTGTAATGATAGCTGTTGTATATAAAATTTATCAACCAAAAAAAATATGGAATATAGTTAAAGTATCAATGAAGGAAAGTGTAATGATCATGTTTATCATTGCTGCTTCTTATCTTTTTGCTTTTACTTTATCTCAACTTTACGTCACTCAGTCATTAGCTCAAAGCATGATTGAGTTAAGTGCTAATAAATGGACAATATTTTTATTAATTAATATTTTCTTATTAGTGGCTGGTTTCTTTTTGCCACCAGTTGCCGTAATAGTAATGACTTCAGCAATTTTACTACCAGTAATAACAACCTTAGGTTTTGATCCTTATTGGTTTGCAATTGTATTTACTATTAATATGGAAATTGGATTGATTACTCCTCCTGTTGGCCTTAATCTATATATTATTAAAAGTATAACACCTGATGTAAGCCTTTCTAAAATCTTGAGAGGTTCATTCCCTTTTATGTGTATGATGGCGTTATCAATCGTAATACTGTGCATTTTTCCAGAGATAGTAACTTGGTTGCCAGATAAATTAATGGGCAAGTCTTTTGGCTAATAATAAAATTAATAGAAAAATCTCAGTTGCTCCTATGATGGACTGCACTGACAGGCATGATCGTTTTTTTCTAAGACTAATGAGTAAAAATGTCATGCTCTATTCGGAAATGGTCGCAACAAAATCAGCTATACATGGAGATAGAAAAAAAATATTATCATACAGCCCAGAAGAAAAACCTCTAGCATTACAAGTTGGTGGTTCAGATAAGAAAGAATTGTCCGAAGTAGCTAAAATTGCTGAAGATATGGGGTATGATGAAATTAATATAAATCTAGGATGCCCTAGTAAAAAAGTTCAAAAAAATAAATTTGGCGCATGTTTAATTAAAGAACCTGATTTAGTTTCTGAATGTATTAATGAGATGATAAACTCTTGTAAAATACCAGTAACTGCAAAAACAAGAATTGGGTACGATGATGTAGAAAATTTTGATTATTTAAATAGTTTTATTAACAAAATGAAATCTGCTGGTTGTAAAACTTTTATCTTGCATGCAAGAAAAGCTATTCTTAAAGGTCTTTCTCCAAAACAGAATTTAAATATACCAAAATTAAATTATCCAATGGTTTATCAATTAAAAAAAGAAAATCCTAATTTAGAAATAATTATTAACGGAGGGATTTCTAAAATTGAAGAAATTAAAAATCATTTAAAAATGTGTGATGGCGTCATGATTGGAAGATCTATTTACCAGAATCCTTACTCTTTAGTTGAAATAGAGAAAGAAATATTTAATACAAAAACCTCTCCATCAAGAGAAATAGTTGCAGAAAAATTATTAG
>JADHRF010000068.1 GCA_016777565.1 Pelagibacteraceae bacterium | reverse complement strand
TTATGAAAACTTTTCTATAATAGAAAGTAAAATCGATTCTTTTGAATGGCTGTATTTAGCATCGAAAGGTCATAGAAGAGCCAAGATTGAATTGAGTGACAACGACTCCAAAGCTCATTGGGTAACCCCTTAAAACCACGCTAATATTTCACTTTCTTCTACAAAAAAAGAGATGTTTTCTAATGATTTTTATCTCTTGTGAAAAAGATTGAATATGAGTAACATATTCTTAACGTTCATCTTTTTTTAAAAGACGGAAGTAGCGAAAGCGAAGGAACGCACCTAACTTAAGAAGAGGAGGGTGTAATGACTGACAAAAGACATACAAAACTAATCGAAACGTACGGAAAAGAAAAAGCTTCTAAAGAAAAGGCGAGTGCTTTGTTTAAAGCTAGGAAAGAAGTTTCTATAAATGGAAACGGTACTTCAGGCTATGTGGTAAAGGATGGTCCACATAAAGGTAGGGTGCTTGGGCATTTCACTCAAAAATATAATAATAATTTAGAAGAAATTAAATAATTAAAAAAATTATTTAAACAAATGGAGAGACTATGACAGCTACATATACATGCTCAAAATGTAATATGGCAGTTAATGCAACACGCGCTAATTGCAGTAATGAGCCACTTATTAATGACAGTTTAGATAATAATGGAACAAAAATTCAAATATCTAAATGCCCCAAATGCCAAGGAAAAATTAAATCTCCTATGTGTTGTGGCCAAGATATTAACGCTACCTAAAATATTTATTTCTTTTCTTCTTCTTCGGATGATTCTGGTGATTGGAAATCAGACTTAACCTCTTCTGCAGTTGTTGGTTCTGCTGAGGGTTCAGGTTTAAATTCCTCTGTAATTGTTGGTTGTACTGAGGGTTCAGGTTTGATTTCTTCTGTTATTTGCTCTTGCTGCTTTTCGTTAAATTCCTTTCTAGCCAAAATTTCTTTTAAAGTTATTTTCTTTCTTGTTCTAAAATAAATGTAAGCAATCGCAGCTAGAATAAGACCAATTAAATAATATTGAGAAAAGTAGTTCACTGCTTTTTCAATCAGACTATCTGAATTTATAGTAGATTGATTAATTTTTTCTTGCTTAGCTATTTCTTGTTTGGCTGCTTCTTGTCTTGCTACTTCTTGTTTGGCTATTTCTTGTTTGGATGCTTCTTGTCTTACTTTTTCTTGTTTGACCGCTTCTTTTCTTGCCACTTCTTGTTTGGATGCTTCTTGTCTTGCTATTTCTTGTTTGGATGCTTCTTGTCTTGCTATTTCTTGTTTGGATGCTTCTTGTCTTGCTATTTCTTGTTTGGATGCTTCTTGTCTTGCCACTTCTTGTTTGGATGCTTCTTGTCTTACTATTTCTTGTTTGGATGCTTCTGGTTTAACAACTTGCTCAATGTTTTTTAATTCTTTGCTTTCTTGAATTGTTGAAGATCTATCGGATATGCTATTTGCTGTAACTACAGCTACAATCATAATAACTATAAATTCCATAAGGAAATTATATAAAAAAAACCCTTCTATTAATACAGATTAATAATCGAGTGAAAAAGCAGTAAAAATTTGATTTTACACTATCCAATTGCTTACTTGTAGTTGAATAAACTCTTTAGCAATTATTTTAATTCTAAGTGTGGCTTAATTTTTTTTCCCTATCCTTTATTTCCAGATCTGAGGGTATCATTATTGCTTCTGAAGAAATGCTTATTTAAATTTACTCCAATGCCTGCTCTTTGGTTTAAAATTAATTTTCCTTTTTCTATTTTTAAATTTTTTTCAAATATTTTGTCTCTTATCTCATTTTCTGTAACGTCAAATTCAAGCGGTATATTAGATACTCCAGAAATTAGCTGTGCAGATGCAAACAATCCAAGACCTGAACCAAGATAATGAGGTGTGATATTTTTAATATTTTTCTTATATTTATTGAATATAGCCATAAAAGAGGTAATACCTCCATATTTAGTAATGTCTGGCTGATAAAATTCAAAACAATTGTTTTGAATATACTTTTTAATATCTTTTTCACCATAAAGATTTTCGCCTGCTGCTATATTTGTAGAAATATTTTTTTTTAAATTCTTCCAAACACTAACGTTAGCGCTCGCAATTACTGGCTCTTCTACCCAGTAAATATTTTTAATTTTTTTTAAGTTATGTATTCTTCTTATAGCTTCTTTGTAATTCCAAGCTTGATTTGCATCTACCATCACAAATTTAAATTTTAAATTAGAAACTATTTTTAACAATTCAATATCATCTTTTTCTTTAAAGCCAACTTTGATTTTAATGAAATTAAACTTATATTTTTTTATCTTAGGGTAAAATTTATCAAAGTTATTTAGAGTTAGTCCGCTTGCATATAATAATATTTGAGATTTTGGGTTTTTAAAAAGAATATTTCGCAATGGTTTTTTTTTAAGTTTTGCATACAAATCCCATGAAGCGATATCTATTGCTGCAATACATTGATTAATAGCGCCAAAATCACCAGACTGAATTTTAATTCTCTCTGTACTTTCTTGTAAATAATTAAACAAATGTGAGGGATTTTGAAACTTACGATTTTTAATTAATGGCTCAAAAATATTTTTTATATATTTTCCACGATAATTTGAGGAAAAATCTGGCCAGTTACAAAATCCTTCACCGAACCCTTCATTACCCTTGTCATCTATTAATTTGACAAAAAAACCAGATCTAAAATTTTGAACTCCAAATGAATTTTTTCTTGGAGTTTTAAGTCTTTGTTTAATTACTAATGATTTAATTTTTTTTATTTCCATTTTTAATTTTAAAGAAAAAATAATATATTAAAGACAATATTGTTAATATCGTAATTGTTAAAGTAATTGTGCTTTCAAAAACTTTAAGAGGATTGTCAGAAAATAAAATTATTACCCTTTCTATGTCTTCATCAATTTGCCTTCCTAAAAAAAGACCAATCATAAAACTTAAGGGAGTGAAATCAAATTTTTTAAGATACCATCCAATGATACCAAAAATAAAAAGGATATAGACGTCAAATATTAAATTCCTATAAGCAAACGAGCCTATGGACATTAGGATAATTAAAAAAGGAACAAGCAAGTAGGACTTTACCTTAACGATTTTTCCAACATAAAAAGCTATGAAAGCTGCAAAAAAACCCAAAAAAATCATTTGTAAAAGATTCCCAACTATTAAGCCATAAACTAAAGGCCCATTATCTCTGAACAATCCACCACCTGGAACCAAGCCGTGCAACATAAAGCCTCCCAAAATAACAGCTGTAGATGCGCTTCCAGGAATACCAAGAGAAAGCAATATGGCCATTGAGCCTCCTTCAGATGCATTGTTTGCACTTTCTGCTGCAACAACCCCGTCTGGTTCTCCTTTTCCAAAATTTTCTTTATTTTTTGAAAACTTTTTTGCAAGTGAGTAACTGGATAAGGAAGCTATAGCTGCACCCGCAGCAGGTAGAACGCCTACAAAAATACCAACAATGCTTCCTGTTAACCAAATATTAACTTTCTTAATAGCTTTAAATATCCCTTTAAACAAATCTTGAATGTTGTGATTTTTTTGTACATCTTCATCTGATATAGATTTTCTATTAACTAATGAGAGCAATTCTGGAATTGCAAACATACCTATAATACAAATAATTAAAGGCACTCCATCTTCAAGTTCTGCAAAATCAAAAGTTCCTCTGGCAACTCCAGTTGAAACACTTGTGCCAATATTAGAAACTAGGATTCCAAACACGCCCGCAAATATTGCTCTGCTAAGATATTTTCCTTGGAGAATACCTATAAAAACAATTACAAATATTGTTAATGCTAACATTTCCGAAGAACCAAATTTCAAAGCTAACCAGGTCATTGGCTCAATTGCAAAAAGCAATACGAGATATGATAAAAAACCCCCTATTACAGAAGATGCAATTTGCAATCCCAGTGCCTCATTGTGCAATCCTTTTCTAGTCATTGGATAACCATCGAGTGTTGTGGCAACAGCCCCAGGTGTTCCTGGTGTATTAATTAAAATAGCTAAAATCCCCCCTCCTGTTAAGCTACCAGTATAAACCGATGTCATTAATATTAGAGCAGTTAAGGCATCTAAAGAAAGTGTTAGTGGTAAAATAATAGCTAAACCTAAAGCAGCTGTCATACCAGGAATAACTCCAATAATTAAACCTAGCAACATCCCAGAAAAAATTGCCAAGGGCATTTTCCAGGATATTAAAAGGCCAACACCCTCCATTAAATCTCCAAAATTTATCATAATGGCAAAGGTATTTTTAAAAGCTTATGAAAAAAAAAATAAACAATTGTCAGTGCAAGAAATGGGGGAATTAAAATGAATTTATTTCTAAATCCCAATAAGTAACTTAGAATAATATAGAAAAAAAAAGTTGAAATTAAATATCCAAATAAATTTAGGCCACAGAAAAATAGTAATACAGTTATCAGAAAGTATATTTTTTTCTGCTCAAATAGTTGACTTTTGGTATTTAAGTTTTTGACAACACTCTCAATTATAATAAAAATAGATATACCTACAAAAAAATAAAAAAGGGGCTTGATTAGCAATACACTTTCTGGACCCTCCTCGAGCTTTAAAGTGCTATTTAAAAAATAAAATGACCAGGAAATTGCAAGAATTATAAAAAAATTAAATTCGTTAAAAATTTTTTTTACAATTTTCATTTAGCTATTAAAGGGGGTTTTTCAACCCCCTTAAATTACAATGTATTTAATATTTACTCATTATGTCGGTAAATTCTTTATCGACTTTTCTGTACAATTTATTTGACTTTCTAGGACCTAACCAGTCTCTACCAACTTTTGTTTTGTCAGCAAAAGCTATGAAGTCTTTGTTTGACTTGGTAGTTTTTTTATAGGCAGATATAATTTTTTTATATCTTTTCGGATAGTTTTTTTTAACGTCCTTATGCAATGCATGAAATCTATAAGCACCTCCATACGGAACCTTTACTTTATATCCATATTTTTTTAATAACTTATTTATAGGTTGAGCTTTATCCCATCCAGGAACGCTGCCCTCCATAAATGCTCCAAGCACTACTGCATGTTTTTTGGCTTTTAATGCTCCACCAGCTCCA
>JADHRF010000018.1 GCA_016777565.1 Pelagibacteraceae bacterium | reverse complement strand
CTGTATAATTTAGAGACATATACCGGTATTTTTTCTTTTGTCCTTCCACCTAGTAATTTAAAAATTGGCTTCTTAGTTAATTTTCCTATTATGTCCCAAATGGCAATATCTATAGCTGATATTGCTGTCATGCCAATTCCTTTCCTTCCCCATGCAAGAGTCCTTCTATACATTTTTTCCCACAAATACGCAGAGTCAAAAGGATCTTCTCCTAAAATTAGCGGTTTCAAATACATATCAATAGTTTTTTTAACTAATTGTGGTGCCAACGCAGCGTTACCTATGCCAACGACACCATTATCAGTTTCAATTTCACATACTAACCATTCATGAAACCTAAAAGAACCCATGGCATCAGATTTTTCATAAAGTAAATCAGAAGCGTTAGTGCAAAAATTTTTTTGAGGAGGTGTTGTTTTACCTTTCCATTGATAAACACTAGTTCTTATTTCTTTAATTCTACTCATTAATTTTATTTTTGCTCATCTGAACTGCAGTTTTAAAAGATTGGAGGGTTGGTTCTATGTTTGCAATATTTTTTCCAGCTATATCAAAGGCAGTTCCGTGAGCTGGAGTAGTTATTGGAACGGGCAAACCCCCTTGGACAGTTATGCCACGGTCAAAACCAAAAGCTTTAAGACCTGATTGTAAAGCATCATGGTACATACCAACAATACAATCATGATTTTTATTTTTAAAGGATGTAATAAAAGAAGTATCGCATGGCAAAGGGCCATCTGCATTAATTCCTAAATTCTTTGCTTCATTAATAGCTGGAATAATTTCTGTTTTCTCCTCATCTCCAAATTCAGCATGAGGATTAAGTGCTTGCACAGCAACACGCGGACTCTTAATGCCATTTAATTTCATTGTCTGGTTAATCAGTTTAATAGGTTTTATAATATTTTCTTTTTTGATGTGTTGGGGAACTTCTTTAATAGGTATATGAGACGTAACTCTTGCTGTCCAAAAATTATCAATTACATTAAATTCACAAAAAAAATTTTTAACATTTAATCTATCAGCCATTAAATGAAGTTCGTCTTGATACTTGCTTCCGCCAAGCTTCATGCTTGTCTTGTTGAAAGGACCAAAATTTATAGCATCTATTTTTTTTGACTTTGCTAAGTCTAAGGCATACTCAAGTGCATTTAGGACACTTTCTCCAGACTCAGAAGAGCACTCTGATAATTTGTAGCTATGGTTTTTTCCTTTTGTTATGTCTAAAAAAAATTTATTATTTACGTTAAATTTTACCTGTTCATAACTTTCTACATATTCTAGCTTAGAATTATTACCAGTTAGTTTATTGGCTTCATGTAGTATGTTTTTTTCACCTATAACTATGACGTTTGCTTTTTCAGACTCTTGATGGTTTAGCAGCTTTGAAACTAATTCAGGCCCTATTCCTGACGGATCACCTAATAGTACTCCTATTATTGGTTTATTATTTTCCATAATACTTTTTGACTCTTTATATCAGACTATGTTTAAATCTTTGATATTAATAAACATTTTAGGGGGAAATATGAAGAAAACATTTAAAATATTGTTAGCAGCAATTGTCTTAATAGTGGAGATTCCATTTTTAAGTTCATTTGCTTCTGCAGCACCTATACAAGCCATAACTCACGCTGGTTTTGGTGGTGGTACTGACGTAACAACACGAATGATGCTATTGAGAGCGAGAAGAGTTCTTAAACAAGATATGCAATTAGTAAACAAAAAAGGTGGTGGTGGAGCTACATCTATGGATTACATGATGACTTTACCAGCAGACGGTCAACATACGTTAACTTGGACTACGGGTCACGCAGTTTCCATGGCTTTAGGAAAGACTAAAGTTAAGTTGAGTGATATGCAGCCTTTAGCAAGAGGAACAGATGATCCTCAGTTATTTGTTGTTAATTGTAAAGCTGACATCAAAGATGCTAAAAAATTTATAAAAGTTCAAAAATCAAAATCACTTAAGTATGGAACAACACATACTGGTGGAATTGATGATGTAAGTGCAATTGCTTTTACAAAAAAAGGGAAATTAAAAGATCCTACAATTGTTGCATACAAAGGTGTGGCTCCAATTAAAACAAATCTAATCAAAGGAGATATAGATGTAGGTGTTTTAAACTTAGGAGAGGCTTTAACAGAAATTAATGAAGGTAAACTTTGTGTTTCTATTGTGCTTGCAAATAAAAGAATGGCAAAAATTGGTGACTCACCAACAGCTAAAGAGTTGGGTATACCGGTTTCACTTTCTACAGTTAGAGGATTTGTAACGAAAAAAGGAGTTTCGGCTGAAAGAGCGAAAACACTTGAAGATGGTATGATGAAAGCTATGGGTCATAACTACTACACAAATTTCTTGACTGAAATTGGTTTAGATAAAACTAGTGTTGTTGGAGCTGACGAGTGGGGCAAGCAAATGGAAGAAATGCTTAAAGAAATGACTGCTCAGCTAAAAGCTTTGGGTTACACTAAATAATTTAAGAAAGTACTTATTCCCAAATGAATAATGTACTAGATAAAAAAAAGAGGGCAGGCAAAGACAGTCTGCCTTTTTTTTTAAAAGCGTCATTTATAGTTTCATTAATAATAATTACTGTTTCTTTATTCCTCTTACTTGCAACTTTATCATTTGAAACTGTTCCACCTATCTTAAACAGAGGAATCCAACCTGCAACTTTTCCTAAGGGCCTTTTAATATTAATAATATTTCTTACGATTATTGTTTATGTAGTATCTTTAAAAATCGAGTGGAAAAAAGAAGAAAAATTACCTAAAGCATTTTATATAACTTTATTAAACTTTATTTTATTTATTATTGTAGCAAAAATATTAGATTTCTTTTTAGCAATTTCAATTTTATCTTTATCTGTTTCATATTTTTGGGGTGAAAAAAGAATTGTTTATTTACTATTAGTCAGCATTGTTTTTCCTGCTATTGTTTTTATTTTTTTTGAAACTATTTTGGGTTTAAGATTTCCACCAGGAATTATTACTAATATCTACTATAATTAGCATGGAAAACATTTCTTTAATGATAGCTCCTTTGTTTAGTGCCAAACTAATGTTAGTTTTGTTTTTTGGTACTCTATTTGGTCTAATTTTAGGTGTTTTACCAGGATTAGGGCCTACAACGGGCGGTGCATTAATTTTACCCTTCACAATGACTCTAGATCCATTATCAGCAATAATACTATTAACCTCGATTTATTGTGCTGGAACTTATGGTGGGGCAATTACTGCTATTTTGATAAATACGCCAGGGACTCCTGCCGCAGCTGCTACTTGTCTAGACGGTTATCCATTAGCTCAAAAAGGTGAAGCTGGTAGAGCATTGGGAATGGCTACGGTCTCAAGCACTGCAGGAGGTATATTTTCAGTGGTAGTTTTAGTTTTTTTTGCTCCTTTACTAGCTCAACTAGCTTACGAATTTGGTCAGCCAGAATATTTTGCTTTAGCGATATTTGGTTTGACTATGCTTGCTTCAATTGGTGATGGAAGCCCAGTAAAAAATTTAATAGCTGGAGCATTTGGTATTTTAGTCTCCACTATAGGAAAAGATTTCATGACTTCTATTGATAGGTTTACTTTTGGTATCAATGAATTAACTGAAGGGATAGGTTTTATTCCAGTTGTTGTTGGTTTATTTGCTATCAGTGAGCTACTCACTCAGTCCACATTACTAGACCAAATTTACAAAAGAATTGCACTAAAAGCTGTAAAGCTCCCGTCTTTAACAGATTATAAATTAACTTGGAAAACAATATTAAGATCATCAGGCATTGGTTCGTTTATAGGAGTGTTACCTGCCGAAGGAGGAACTGTAGCTTCGTTGATTGGATATTCCGAAGCCAAACGGTGGTCTAAAAATCCTAGTGAATTTGGAAAAGGATCAATTGAAGGCATAGCTGGAGCAGAAGCAGCAAATAATGCAGCAACAGGAGGAGCAATGGTGCCAACCTTAGCTTTGGGAATTCCAGGATCAGCTACAACTGCTGTTATATTAACTGGTTTAATAATTCATGGTGTCAGACCAGGACCAGATTTATTTAGGGAACAACCAGATTTTTTATATGGAATATTTGGTGCCATGCTTATAGCTAATATTTTATTTTTTGTTTTTGGTTTTTTTGGTGCAAAAATATTTGCAAGAATTACGTTAATCCCCAATAAACTTCTTTGGCCTATGATATTTGCTTTGTCTGTTTGTGGAACTTACTCATTAAACCAATCTATCATTGATATCTGGATAATGTTATTTTTTGGTGTAGTAGGTTTTTTTATGAGAAGGTATGGATTTTCGGTGGTTCCGGTTATAATTGGTTTAATCTTGGGTGAATTAGTTGAAGGAACTTTAAGACAGTCGCTTGTAATATTTGATGGAAATTGGTTAATGTTTTTTACAAGGCCTATAGCTTTAACTTTTTTTATTTTAGCTTTCATTGCATTGGCTTTTCCTTTATTAAGAAGAAAAAAATGAACAAAATTGACTTAAATAACAAAACAGCAATTATTACTGGAGGAGCTCAGGGTTTTGGTCTTGCCATGACAAAACGTTTTTTAGACTCGGGAGCGAATGTTATTATATGGGATATTGATAAAAAAATAGTGGAACAAAGTTTAAAAAATATGAACAACCCTAAATTATCTGCTTGTATTTTAGATATTACAAACTTTGAAAAAGTTTCTCAAGAAATTGAGAAAATAACTAGAAATAAAAATATTGATATTTTTATAAATAATGCTGGGATCACTGGCAAAAATACTACTGTCGCAGAGTACCCAGTTGATGAATGGAAAAAAGTTTTAGAATTAGACCTGAATGCAGTTTTTTATTGCTGTAAAGCAATCGTTCCTCATATGATTAAAAATAACTATGGAAGAATTATAAACATATCATCTATTGCAGGCAAAGAAGGAAACCCTAACGCTAGCGCTTATAGTACGGCTAAAGCTGGAGTCATTGGATTAACAAAATCTTTAGGTAAAGAACTCTCGGATAAGAATATAGCGGTTAATGCCGTGACGCCTGCTGCAGCGAAAACTAGAATTTTTGATCAAATGACTAAAGAGCATATTAATTACATGTTATCTAAAATTCCAAGAAACAGATTTGTTCTAGTTGAAGAATTAGCATCTCTTGTTGCCTGGCTGGCTAGTGAAGAGAACTCTTACACAACTGGAGCTGTTTTTGATTTAAGTGGAGGTAGAGCTACTTATTAATTTTATGAAAGAAGGTCATTTATATTTGCTAACAGGAATAGCCTTAGGACTTATTATTTATCTTGCCGGAAAATATATTTTTTAAATCATTAAAAAATTGGGATAATAAAAATTGGCTATCTTCTCTAGGCTATATTAAATTTTTTAATAATTTTTTGATTAAACACACCAAATTAACTAGAGCTTCAAAAATAATAGATATAGGATGTGGACGTGGTAAAATCTTAGGTCACTTAGCTAGTAAACTAAACCTTAAATCCAAACCCATAGGTATAGATTTAGAAAGACACGCAGATAAAGACAAACGAATTAATTTTAAAAAAATTGATGCATTAAAATTTTTTAAGAATACTGATAAAACTTTTGACTTAATCTTAATAAAACAAACTATTCATTTTTTAAAAATATCTGAAATTAAAAAATTATTAAATTTTTGTAAAAATGCTCTTAATCATAATGGTAAGATCATTATCTTAACTCTAGATCCTTATAGAAATGAAATACCAACATTCTCTTTAATGGAAAGACATCTTAGAACTTCTCTTAAAAGAGACAAAAGGATAATAAAATTTATAAGTAATTCATATACAGCAAAAGTAAAAAAAAAATTTATTTTTAATGTAAAAATATCTAAAAAAAAATATTTAGAAATGATTAAAAATAGATATATTTCAACTTTATTAAAATTCTCTGCTAAAGAAATTTCAGAAGGAATTGACGAAATTAACTTAAAATATAAAAAATTACTAAAATTTAAGGATAAATTACAATGTATTATTATAAAAAAATAGTGTACACGGCAATTAGTAAACTAAATTTATAATAAAATGACTTACAAAGAATTTTTAGAAATGCTTGAAGAGGTTGAGTTAGATTTGGATTCTGCTGCAGAGGCTTTAGACCTAGAAATATCTGATATAAAGTCCTGGGAAGAGGAAGATGAAATTCCTAAATCAGCAGAAAAATGGATTAAAAAAGAAAAAGTAGAATTTGCAGAATTACACAATACTAATGAAGATGAAAATTTTGAAGATGAGGAAGAGGATGATCTAGATGATGAGGAGAATGAAGATTTAAGCTTTGATGACGTCGAGGAAGAAGAAAAATAATTTATTTAATACTTTTAATATCGCCCTTAAAGTTGGCAGAAGTGAAAACACCTCCCTGAAAAAGTAATGCTGTTTTATCTTTGTGTTCGCTCTTACTTAAAAGGTGAATATCAAAACGATCAGCGCTATCTCTTGGCTTATAACCGAGCTGATAAGCTCTTGAATTATTCCACCAAGATCTTTTATTTTTAGATGCTCCATAAACAATTTCATGATGAATTGATTTATGTTTAATGCCTATATCAACAAGTTGAGCGAGATCTCTATAACTAATCCAGGTTGACAAATGTCTTCTGTCCTCTGGGGTTCTCAAACATGTTCCAATTCTAATGCACATTGATTTAATGTTAAATTTATCTGCGTAAAATCTGGATAATTCTTCTCCAAAAGCTTTGCTTAAACCATAGTGGCTATCTGGTCTTTGATTTGAAAAATGATTAAGTTTTTTTTTTCTTCTGTGAAATCCAATAGCATGATTTGAACTTGCAAAAATTACTCTTTTTACTTTATTTATTCTTGCTGCTTCAAAGAGATTGTAAGTACCTATAATATTATTTTGTAAAATATTAGCCTGAGTATCCTCTATAGGAATTGCGCCAAAATGGACAATCGCATATATCCCTTTAGTAATCTTTGTAGTCGCTTTAAGATTTTTAAGGTTAGCTAATATAACTTTTTGATTTTTTTTTATATTTTTTTTTTTTAAATCTGTACCTATAAGTTTTTTGTAACCAAGATTTGCTAGAAATCTAAAAAGCATTCCGCCTAGATGTCCCGAGGCCCCTGTAATTAAAATTTTTTTATTCATATTTTATTTAAATTTTGCTCCTTTAACATTTAGATTGGCCATATAGAAAGAGGTGCTAGCTGTAATAAACAGTGTTTTTCCATCAGCGCCCCCAAAATCTATATTTGATACACGCTCGGGAATTTTTACATATCCAATTTGTTCTCCGGATAAATTATAACAAGCAATACCGTCTCCACAACTAGTCCAAAGATTATTTTCTATATCAAACCTGAATCCATCCATAACATAATCCGACTCAGTTTTTGCAAACTCTACAGGGTTAGATATTTTTAAATTTTTACTAATATCATATCTTCTGATGTATTTAGTGTCACCCGTATTTGAAATAAATAATTGAGACTCATCTGGTGAAAGAGCAATTCCATTAGGTCGTTCCATATCTGTTACTAAAGCTTCTAATGATTTTACTTTTGGATCATACTTAAAAACATAACATCCACCATACATCATCTTGCCTGGAAAACCCTCAACACGCTTAGGGTTAATAATTCCAAAAGGAGGATCTGTGAAAAAGACTGTCCCGTTAGAATGAACACATACATCGTTTGGCGAATTTAGTCTTTTATCTTCAAATTCATCTGCAATTAAAGTAATGATATTATTCTGATCAGTCGTTGTGACTCTTCTTGCTCCATGTTCACAGGTTACAAGATTACCCTGATTATCTGTTGTGTTTCCGTTTGAGAAATTTGAAGGTGATCTAAAAATTTCAACTTTTTTAAAGTCAAAACTTAACATTCTATTATTAGGAATGTCACTCCAAATAACTTTATTTGATCTTTTTAAATAGCAAGGACCTTCGGTCCAAATACTTCCAGTATGAACTTGTTTGAGATTAAGGTCTTTTGTATAAAATTCAAATTGTTTTTTATTCATGAAGCTATTACTAACACTCGAAATCTTTAAAAAAAAGATATTATCTTTTCTATTATTATTGTTTTATTTTTAAGCTTTCTGTTCTAAGTTGGCCGCAAGCTCCTAAAATATCTTGACCACGAGATCTTCTGATAGTTGCCACATAACCAGCTTCTTGAATAGCTTTAGCAAATTTTTCCATATCTTCTCTTTGGGTTGGTAAGTATTGAACACCTGGCCAAGGATTAAATTCAATAAGATTAACTTTGCATGGAAAATGAGCCATAATTTTTATTAGCTGTTTTGCACATTCAATACTATCGTTGATTCCTCGAAGCATAACATATTCTAAAGTTATTTTCTCCTTAACGACTGAACTATAATATTTACAATGTTCGATTAGCTCTTTAATTCTAAATTTTTTATTAATCGGCATAATCATCTCTCTAATTTCATCTGTCGGAGCATGAAGAGATAAAGCTAAATAAGTTCCAATTTCTTTAGCAGCATCAGGGATTCTATTTGCAATCCCAGCCGTAGAAACTGTTATTTTTTTGGGCCCATAGTTTAATCCTTCTTTATCTCTTAAAATTTCAACTGCTGTTTTTACGTTTTCATAATTATAAAAAGGCTCTCCCATTCCCATTAAAACAATATTAGTTATATTTTTTTTTTCGTTCCAATCATTAAGTTGTTCTTTAGCGATCATAACTTGATTAATAATTTCAGCAAAACTTAGGTTTTTAACTAATCGCTGAGTTCCTGTATGGCAAAATCTACAGTTCAAAGTGCATCCTACCTGAGAAGATATGCAGAGTGTTGCCCTAGTTTTTTCTGGAATATAAACACATTCGACTTCATTACTGTCAAAAAGTTTAATCAACCATTTAATAGTTCCATCTGTTGAAGTTTGTGTTTTTAAAATTTTTGGTTTTTTTAAGCTTATAAAGCTATTTAATTTTGATCTCAGTTCTAAAGGAAACGTGGTTAAATTACTTATTTCAAAAGAACCTTTTTTATAGACGGACTGCCAAATTTGTTTGCTGCGCATGGAAACTTTTTTCTCTTCAACTTCTAAATCTTTATGAAGAAAAAGTTTTAAGCTTTTAAAATTAAACTCAAAAAAATTTTTTATTTCCATAATGGATGAATATAGAACAATATGTTCATTGTGTATACTTAACACATTTGATAGGTAAGCTAATGTTTCTAAGAATTAAAAATATACCCAAGCTATCATGGAGTTCTAAATACCCGAATAATCTTAAGCCTTCTTTCAAAACATTATTTTATCTTTGTCTTGGATTAATTTTTTTTGGATTTGGTGAAGGGTTATTGATTGTTTCAAGTATTGGGGCATCGCCCTGGAATGTCCTTCATCAAGGAATAGCGATTAATCTTGGTTTGTCCATTGGAACTATTGCATTTTTAGTCAGCTTCTTAGTTTTATTGCTTTGGTTTTTTTTAGATCAAAAAATTGGTATGGGTACTATCATAAACTTCATTATTATTGCCATTATGATCGATGTAACAATTTATTTTTTTGAAAAACCAGAAATTTTTTTTTCAAAATTTATTATGATTATTGGAGGAATACTGGTCATTGGATTTGGGACTGCAATGTATTTAATTGCTAATTTAGGACCAGGACCACGAGATGGACTGATGACAGGGTTACAAAAAAAAACAAGTGCACCTATAGCACTAGTCCGTGTTTCTATAGAAGTTATAGTGGTTTTAATCGGATGGTTTTTAGGTGGTGTAGTAGGTATTGGAACCTTACTATTTGCTATTGGCATAGGGCCTTCCGTTGCTTTAGGTTTGCGTATTTTCTCAAAATTTAAATAAGTTTAAGGTATTCTTTTCCCTAAAGATTCAGTACACTTAATTTATGAGCTTTGTTAACTCTAATAAGCGCTGAGTAAACTCATACTGCAGGCGTTATAAAAATAGCTAAAAAGAGTGATCTCAAAAACTTTCTAGCAATTTTTAAAAACTAGGTACTATAAGAACATGAGTGATCAAAAATTAAGAAAACAAAGAATAAACAGTAAATTAAGATTTCATAAATTACCTGCTAAATTAGACATGTTAGACTCCAAATTGCTGGGTTCTACTATATCAAACTTCATTCACTTTGTTTTTCTTGAAAGGTCGAAAAGTGTTCCTCTAAATTGGGTTTTCGCTAATATTAAAAGGACCAAAATTTTCTTACAGATTTTTCATGCTAATCAAACAGGTAAAGAAATATACAAAGAGGAAATAGCCAAACATCTCTCGGAATATTCTTATAAAACAATTGCTAAGATTGTAGACGATGGAATTGTCAAAGAATACTTTGTTTTGCTACCTCCGGATGGTGTTGCGGGAAATGATGCTAAAGTTAAAAATATTAGGCCTTCAGAAGAATTAATTACTGATTTTTTAAATCTTTCTATAGATATCATATCTTATATTGATAAACATAAACCAAAAAAATTACCTAAATAATTTCTGTTAATTAATAATGTAAAAACTTGCCACATATAACTATATTAGTTAAGCAGCTAATATAAGTTAAATGAATTATAATAAACCTTTCAGCTTTTTAAAAAACTTACCTAAAAAACTTAATGATTTTTACGGGAAAAATTCAAAATTTAATTTTAAAGTTAACAATAAATCAAAAACTATTAAAGACTTTGATCCTGTTACTAATATAGATAAAGGATTTGAAAAATATATAAGATCTCTAATTCACAAATTGTTTCCAAATGACTCTATTATTGGAGAAGAATTTGAAGATAAATTTACTTCAAATGATTTTCAATGGTGTATTGACCCTATAGATGGCACAAGAGCTTTTATTATTGGAGCCCCTACCTGGTCAAATCTCATTGGTCTTTCTTTTCAAAATAAATCAGTTTTGGGCCTAGCTAATTTTCCGGAACTTAATAAGTTTTATATTAGTGATAAAAAAAAATCTTATGTGGTTAAAAATAACCAAAAATCTATTTTAAAATCTTCAAAAGAAAATAATTTAAAAACAATTAAAATTATTGGCAATTTTCATGGAACACTTAGTTATGAAAAACAAAAAAAAATTATTAAAAAATTTGGCTGGTCTTTTAGGCTAGCAGGATTTGATGCTTTAAATTATTGTCTTTTAGCTGAAGGTAAAGTTGATGCTGTAATCGAAGCCAACTTAAAACCCTATGATATTTTACCTTTAATACCTATTATTAAGAATTCAGGAGCAATAGTTACAAATTGGAAAAATGAACCAGCAGAAAAAGGCGGAAATATTCTAGCAACTTCAAATAAAAAACTGCATAATAAAATTTTAAAAATACTTAAAATTTAGACGAAAATGAATAACAAAACTAAAGGATCAATTTTAATTGTTTTAGCTTTACTTGTTTTTTTTTCAAAGCAAGAATATGCTTGGATTATGTCGGCTATTCTTTTAGGTATTGGTAGTGGAGTTTTCTTTTGGAAAAAATAATTTATCCCATTAAATAAATATGAGTATACATAGAACACATATACCAAACTCTTTAAACGAACATTGGATGCCTTTTTCGGCTAATCGAGACTTTAAAAAAAATCCAAGGTTAATTACAGGCGCTAGAGGAGTTTATTTAACTACTCATGAGGGTAACACTTTAATTGATGCCAGTTCAGGATTGTTCTGTAATCCGCTTGGACACGGTAGAGAAGAGATCATTCAAGCTGTTAGCAAGCAACTTCGCGAATTAGATTATACGTTACCTTTTAATCAGGGCTTTGGGGGTTCATTTCAGTTAGCAACAAGAATTGCAAAACATACACCAGAAAATTTAAATAAAATATTCTATACAATATGTGGATCAACAGCTGTGGAGTCAGCTATTAAAATTGCCATGGCTTATCATGCTGCTAAAGGTGATAAAAAAAGATTTAGATTTGTAGGAAGAGATAGAGGCTATCACGGTATGAATATTGGTGGGTTGTCTGTTGGAGGATTTAATAATTATAAAGAAATGTGTGCTAATATTTTAATGCCAGGAGTACAGCATATGCGTCATACTTTTTTGCCTGAACATAAATTTGTCAAAGGTCAACCTGATACAGGAGCAGAACTAGCTGACGACTTGGAAATGATTGCAAACAAATATCAAGGTGAAATAGCTGCTTGCCTTGTAGAACCTATTGCAGGATCAACAGGAACTTTAGTTCCACCAAAGGGATATTTAGATCGTTTAAAAAAAATTTGTGACAAACACGGTATTCTTTTAATTTATGATGAAGTAATTACGGGTTGGGGAAGAACTGGATCTGCTTTTGCTGCTCAAGAGTTTGGGGTTACGCCGGATATAATGACTATGGCGAAAGCTACGACGAATGGGATTGTGCCTATGGGAGTTGTTGCTGTGCGTGATAATATTTATGATGCAATTGTTAATTCAACACCGGAAGGAACGATCGAATTATTTCATGGTTATACTTATTCAGGAATTCCGATTGCAGTCGCAGCAGCATTAGCAGTACAAGATATTTTTGAAAAAGAGGATATTTTTAATAGAGTAAAACAAATGTCTTCTTATTTTCAAGACGGATTACATTCTTTAAAAGACCTTGATTGTGTTGAGAGTATAAGAGGCTACGGTATGATGGGCGGGATTGATATTCGTAAGAAAGACAAGCCTGGAAAAGCGGGTTTTCAGGTTTATAAATCTTGTTATGATAATGGTGTTAATTTTAAAGCAACAGCAGATGCACTAATATTGGCGCCACCTTTTATCTGCGAAAAAAAGCATATTGATGAAATATTTGATAAATTAAGAAAAGGTATTACTCAATATATAAGGGGTTAAATTTTACCGTAAAAAGAATAGAAAAAAGAGATATTGACTCTATTGTTTTAATCTAATTCAATATGAATATTATGAAAACAAAAGAACAAGTTGTTTTTGATATTAAAAATGAAAAGTTTAAGTACCTATTGCGAGAAGAGAGTACAAAAAAAAACATTGTAGATATAGATGTACTTAATAAAAGATTAAACCAACTTAAAAAATCAAATATTCATTCAAATCTGAGAATGGTTGGTTTAGTATTTTTTGTCATATTGAGTTTTACGCTTATTAACTATTATTTCTAGAACTTAACGCTTTTATCACAATAAAATAAAATTCACTATAAAGTCCCTGCAATTTTTCTACTAATTCTTTTGAAACTAATTTCTTACTTAAAGAATCTGGATTGATAAAATATCTTTTAGAATTTTCATCTTGAGTAACAATTTTTCGATTAGCCATAAGATTTAACTTTCTAATACAAGTCGCTCTTGGAATATTAGTTATCTCAGATAATGAAGTAGCACTTAGGCTTACATTTAAATTTTTTTCCATAGGTCTATTAATAATATCAGGCTTAGAAAATACTTCTTCATGAGATACAACTTCCTCAACCCTAGAAGATAGGTAGCTTGCAATTTGCATATATATCATGATTATTTCAAGATCTTGCATTTGTACTTTCCATAGTTTCATCCATTTCAGTTGTAAATTCAAATAATGGAACCAGTAAAAAGAAAATCTTTTTTTATATTCTCGGTCAATTTCATCAGTAGAAATATCAAAACCAATTTTGTCTGCAACATATTTTGTAAGCTTTGCTAGCTCTCTAATTTCACGATTAACTGTTTCATTATAACTTTTTTTATATTCATCATTTGGTTTCCATATAATATTTTTTTTTGCTTTAAAAAATATTTTTTCCTTAATAAGCTCTGCTATCTTTCGCCTTGTAGTCTCTTTTGGCAAAGATGTAGTCTTTGCAACATCTATAATAGTTGAGCTATCTACATCAGCTTCATTTTGATTATCCCAAAATGTTTCAAAGCTAAGATTGTAATTAAGATCATATTCTTTTTTTCTCATAATAGCTTGATGGGTTTTTTTTGCAAAAAACAAAACCAGGTTGGCGCGGTCTAAACAATTATATCTTCTATATAGATCAGAAAGAAAATTAGATTGATGTGATGTAAATAGTTTTAAGTATCCAAAATAATTACTTAGGATTTTGGATTTGATTAGTTCTGGTGTTACTGAAAATGTTTGCATTAAGTTCTAATTTACTTTTGTTAAAGTTCAGAATGGGTAAATAAAACTCTAAAGTAAATTATGTCAATGACTATTAAATGTTGTTAGGTAAGGATTCTGATATACTAAACTTGGGAAAATACAAAAGTAGCGATAGAAATAGCTAAAACTGCAAAAAATAAGATTATTAGATTACTTTTTTTTTCTTGATGTCTCTCATCTGATATTCTCTTTAACAAATTGTCAATATTAGGTCTTCTAATCTCCTTTTTAGCTTCAGAAGATCCTTTCGCATTATTTTGATCAGTATTTTGATCTAATTTAAACTGCGCGCTCATTTACACTAAAGTAATATTTTTTTATCAAAAATTATACACATTAAAGACCCATTTTGGGTTTTTTAACATTAACACGTAGATTTTTGGTAATATTTCCTTCGCATTTTTCTCTTTGAAAATTTAATCTAAATAGATCATAGTTCAAAATGAGTTCAAATCAATTTTTAACAATTATAACGTCTCCTCCAAATGAAATTTTAAATGTTTTTAATTTTATTATTTCCTTTGGTCTAGTGATACTGATGTTTTATTTAGGTTTAAAAATAAATTTTTCTGACCTTAAAAAAAATTTTGCAGAACCTAAAAGTTTGTTAATTGGTTTATTTATACAAATTATCTTGATACCTGTGTTTGCTTTAATTTATATTTCGGCAACCAACTTTTTATTTAACATTCAATTAGGAATTATGATAATTGCATGCATGCCTTCTGCGGCAACAAGTAATTATATAACTAGTAAAATTAATGGAGACTTGCCTTTATCGATCACCTTAACATCTTTTTGTACTTTGTTTTCAGTATTAAGTATTCCTTTCTATTTAAAGTTATTTTCTTTAATAACAACTCAAGACATTTCCATTTTAAACTTTGATTACTCAAATTTAATAATAAAAGTATTTACTTTTATAACTTTACCAATATTGATAGGAGCAACTTTAAAATATTATTTGCCACAAATAATAAAAATAGAAAAAAATTTAGATAGGATATCTCTAGTATTGTTTGTTGTAATAATGAAATTAGCTATTTATTTAAGTATTATAAATATTCAAAACCCATCTGAAACTTTTATTGCTGTATTTGTTTTTATGATAATTTTAATTACTTTAGTTAGTTTTATATTAAAGTTATCAAACAGTTCACTTAAAATAACAAAAACACTTTATACTGAGGCATTATTGCAAAATAATGCACTAGGATTTATGATAGTTTTTTCTATTAGTGCTAATAGTTCTGGCTTATTACCAATACTTGCAATGTATGCTTTAGGCCAGTACATAATGATTGTATTATTATTATTTATATTATTTAAAAGCAAACTTTTTATATCTTCTGAAAAAATTTAAAAATATAATTACCCAAACAGAAAATCACTTAGGTTACTTAACTCTTAACCGTCAAAATGAAAATAATGCTTTGGACATTAAAACTTCAGAGGAAATTTATGAGGGTTTAAAAGAGCTTGAACAGGATCAGGCGGTTAAAATTATTTTAATTTGTGGAAATCAAAAATTTTTTTCTCCTGGTGCTGATATTAAAGAACTTGATCAACTAGATTCTGATTCAGCTAAAATCAAAGGCCTTTTTAATTTCTTTGATAGAATAAAAGAAATTAAAATTCCTATAATAGCAGCAGTTGAAGGGTACGCTTTGGGCGGAGGTATGGAACTTGCTTTAATGTGCGATCTGATTATTGCATCAAAAGAAGCTAAATTTGCTCAACCAGAAATTAATTTGGGTTTATTACCTGGTATAGGAGGCACTCAAAAATTAAAACACTACCTTGGTAAATACAATGCTAATTATCTTTGCCTTTCTGGTGAAATAATTACGGGACAACGTGCTTATGAACTTGGCTTTGTGAGTGTTTTATTAGAAAAAAATAATTTCTCTGAGGAGGCTAAAAAAGTTGCAAAAAAAATAGCAGACAAACCTAAGTCAAGCTTGATGGAAATTAAAAAATTAATTTCAAATGATACATTTCTTGAAGAAGGACTTAAAAAAGAAAGAAAATCTTTTTATAATCTGTTGAGCCATGAAAATACTAAAATTGGTATTAAGGCTTTCCTAAATAAATCGAAGCCCGATTGGAAAGAATAAAGCCAAAGCCTAACTTTTAGTGAGAGTTTCTAGGAATTCCCTTTTTCTTAGCGATATCGAGATAGGCTCCGCTAGAGTCAATGCAGGCACCATCTTCTAATTGACCAACTGTGTTTCTAGCAATTTCTTGCCATGGAGTTTGGTTCTTTAATTTTGGTATTTTTTTCTTCTTTCTTCTTTTTCTAAACTCTGTAATCGAAACTAAAAGATCCACTCTTCTTTTATTTAAGTCTATTCTAATTTTATCGCCAGTTTTAACGATGGCTAAATCTCCTCCGATAGCCGACTCTGGTGAAACATTTAAAATTGAAGGACTTTCAGAAGTTCCACTTTGTCTTCCATCGCCTAGTGTTGGCAAAGCATTAATACCTTGTTTTAGTAATCGGTCTGGTGGTTGCATATTCACGACCTCAGCAGAACCAGGATAACCAACTGGCCCACAACCACGAATTATTAAGATTGAATTTTCATCTATCTTTAATTTGGTACTATTTATTCTGTGATGATAATCTTCAGGGCCTTCAAACACTACTGCTTTGACTAAAAAAACATTTGGATTGTCAGAATCAGATAGGTACCTGTCTCTAAATTCTTCGCTAATGACAGAGGTTTTCATCACTGCAGAATTAAAAAAGTTACTTTTCATTACAATGAAACCTGCATTTTCAACTATAGGCTCTTCAAATGACTTTATCACGTCACTGTCTACATTAATTTTTATATTTAGGTTTTGACCTAGAGTTTTACCGCTAACAGTCATTACAGAAGTATGTAATTTTTTCTTTTTTATTAATTCTTGCATAACTGCGGGCACTCCCCCTCCACGATAAAATTTTTCCATTAAATACTCTCCTGCTGGTTTACAATTAACAAGCAAAGGGATGTTGTGGCCTAATTTTTGCCAATCATTTAAACTTACTTTTATACCCATATGTTTTGCTATTGCTGAAAGGTGTGGTGGACAGTTGCTAGATCCGCCAATTGCACTTGCAACGACGATTGCATTCTCAAAAGCTTTTTTAGTCATAATTTTTGATGGGGTCAGATCATTAAAAACCATCTCTACAATTCTTTTTCCTGTTTCAAAAGAAAATTTTGCTCTTTCTTTGTAGGGTGCAGGAATCGCTGCACAACCCGTTAAAGACATGCCTAGCGCCTCAGCGATAGAATTCATAGAAGACGCGGTTCCCATAGTATTGCAGTGCCCAATACTTGGAGCCGATGCAGCAACCATATCCATAAATTGATCGTAATTTATTTCACCTTTTCCTAAAAGTTTTCTAGCGTCCCAAATTACAGAGCCTGATCCAACTAACTTTCCATTGTAGTACCCATTAGTCATTGGACCGCCTGATAAAACTATTGATGGTATATTTACAGTTGCCGCTGCCATTAAGGCAGCCGGAGTAGTTTTATCACATCCTGTTGTTAAGACTACACCGTCAATTGGATATCCATACAAAACTTCTACAAGAGACAAGTATGATAAATTTCTGTCTAAAGCTGCTGTTGGTCTTTTACCAGTCTCCTGTATGGGGTGAGTTGGGAACTCCATTGGTATACCGCCAGCTTTTCTAATTCCATTTTTTATTTTCACACTTAATTTTTGAAAATGCCGATTACAAGGAGACAGGTCACTTCCCGATTGAGCAATTCCAATAATAGGTTTACCTGATTGTAATTCTTTTCTAGTTAGTCCATAATTAAGATATTTCTCTAAATAAAGCGCTGTTAATCCTGGTTCTTTAGGATTATCAAACCATTGCTGACTTCTTAATTTTTTCTTAGGCTTTTTTTTAGGCATTGATTTTGTAAATATATTTAAATTTAAAATATTTATTAACTTTATAAATGGATTAATTGTATATTAAAAGCATGAATAATCTAATCATAATAGAGCTTAACCAAAGTTTTTTTAAATTAAAAAATTAAATGAAAAAAATTTCATTTATCGGCATTGGTTTAATGGGTCTACCTATGGCTAAAAATATATTAAAAGCTGGCTTTCCTCTTAAAGTTTACAATAGAACTTTAACAAAAGCTGAGGCTCTTAAAAAGTATAAAGCTGAAATAGCAAATTCTATTAAAGATGCAGTCTGTGACTCGGAAGTTATTATTACCATGCTCTCTGATGATAAGGCTATTGACGCAGTAATGAAGAATGATGAATTTTTAAATAATATTAAATCTGGTGCTACAGTTATTGATATGAGTTCGGTAAAGCCAGTAACGGCAAAAATTCATGGCGCTACTTTAAAGTCTAAAAATATAAATTATTTAGATGCACCAGTTTCTGGTGGGACAACTGGGGCAGCAAAAGCAACACTTGCCATTATGGTTGGTGGAGATCAAAAAGTATTTGATAATCATTTAGATGTTTTGGAAACTTTAGGAAATGCAACTTTAGTTGGACCTTTAGGAACCGGACAAATTGCAAAACTAGCAAATCAAATTATTGTAGGTTTGACTATTGGAGCAGTAGCAGAAGCAATACACTTGTGTGAAAGAGCTGAGGCTGACCCAAAAAAAATGATTAAAGCTTTAACGGGTGGTTGGGCAGATAGTAAAATTTTACAAGTGCATGGTAAAAGAATGATTGAAAAAGACTTTACTCCAAAAGGTAAAACATCAACACAATTAAAAGATATGAACAATATTATAGATTGTGCTATTAGTTCTAAATTGCATTTACCGATCTCGACTCTAGTTAAAGAAATGTATAATAACCTAGTTAAGAGTGGATGTGGTAATGAAGATCACAGTTCATTGTACAAAGAAATTATAAAAAATAAAAATGAGTAAAAGATTAGAAAATAAAAATATTATAGTTACCGCTGCAGGACAAGGTATAGGAAGAGCGACAGCTATTGCTTTCTACAATGAGGGAGCCAATGTATTTGCAACAGACATAAATGAAAAAACATTAAAAAGTTTAAAAGATGAATTTCCAAAAATAGATGTTTTTAAATTAGATAGTGCTAATAAAAAGGAGGTTGAAAGTTATTGTAAGCATATGAGAAAAATAGATGTTTTGTTTAATGCAGTAGGATTCGTTCATCATGGAACGATTTTAGACTGCGAAGAAAAGGATTGGGATTTTTCTTTCAATGTTAACATTAAATCGATGTACTTTATGTGCAAAGAAATTATTCCGAAAATGGTAGAGCAAAAAAAAGGGAGCATTATTAATATTTCTTCAATAGCTTCTAGTATTAAAGGTCTACCATTTAGGTTTGTTTATGGAGCATCAAAAGCAGCTATTATTGGATTAACTAAATCAATTGCAGCAGATTACGTTAAACAAAATATTAGATGTAATGCAATTGCTCCAGGCACAGTACATACTCCTTCGTGGGAAGGCAGAGTAAGTGCAAGTTCAGATCCGATTCAGGCAAAAAAAGATTTTATTGCGAGACAACCGATGGGTAGACTAGGTACTCCTGAAGAAATAGCAGCAATTGCAATTTATTTAGCTAGTGATGAATCTTTATTTGCAACAGGAAATACTTTTTCTGTCGATGGTGGTATGACAATTTAATTAAGAGAAAGGAATAAGATGAAATTATTAAGATTTGGGGAACTAGGTAAGGAAAAACCAGCTGCTTTAGATAGAGCAGGTAAAATAAGAGATTTGTCACAACACGTTATAGATTTTAATCCATCTACATTAAATTTTGAGACTTTAGAGAAATTAAAAAAAATAAATTTAGATTCTTTGCCAGAAGTATCTTCTTCTATACGTATTGGATCTTGCATTGCTAAACCTGGTAAATTTCTTGCTATTGGTTTAAACTACTCTGACCACGCAGCTGAAACAAATGCTGAAATTCCTAAAGAACCGATTGTATTTAATAAAGCAGCCAACTGTATGGTTGGACCTAATGATAATATTATTTTACCTAAACATTCTAAAAAATTAGATTGGGAAATTGAAATAGCTTTTGTGATTGGAAAAAATACAAAATATGTAAATGAAAAAGATGCTCCTAATCATATTTTAGGCTACTGCATAGTGAATGATATTAGTGAACGTGAGTGGCAAATAGAGAGAGGTGGTACGTGGGATAAAGGTAAATCAGGAGACACTTTTGGACCAACAGGACCTTATTTAATAACCCAAGATGAAATTAAAGATGTTCAAAATTTATCAATGTCTTTGGATATTGATGGAAAAAGAATGCAAACTGGTAATACAAGTAAAATGATTTTCAATATGAATTTCATACTCTCTTATTTGAGTAATTTTATGTCGTTACAACCAGGAGATATAGTTACAACAGGTACCCCTCCAGGAGTAGGCGCGGGTATGAATCCAAAACAATTTTTAAAAGATGGAAATAAATTGAATTTAAAAATTGAAAATCTTGGTGAACAAAATCTTGCTGTGGTGGCTGAAAAATAGAAAATCTAAATTATAAATTACCAAGATTTTTTCGAAAATTTATTAAATGATTTTTGTTTACCGCCACTAAATTTTTTTTTAAATCTAAAAGATTTTCTAGGTGATTTGTTTTTTTCACCAAATGAACTTTTATTATTATCTCTTCTGAAGTCTGCTGAAGACCTACTGTCATTTTTTCGGGCACTAAAAGAACTACGTCTGTCGTCTCTTTTTTTACCAAAAGAACCTCTGTTTTCATCTCTTCTGTATCCTGATGAGGATCTGTTATCTTTTCTCTGATCACTATAAAAACCACGTCTATCGTCTCTTTTTTTACCAAAGGAACTTTTTTTATTATCATCTCGTCTAAACTTAGAAAAAGGTTTACGGTCTGAAAATCTATCACTACCTCTACTTCCACGTCTATCGAAAGATCTTCCGCCTCTTTTTCGTTTGTGGTCTCTACTGCTTTTATCTTGCTTAAAATTTGGATCTATTAATCTTTGAATAGCATTCCACTTACTTCTATCGTCACCACCGATGAAACTTAGGGCAGATCCTTCTGCTCCAGCTCTTGCGGTTCTGCCTATTCTATGGATAAAATCCTCTGGCAATTGAGGTAAGTCAAAGTTAATTACATGTTTTATAGCAGGAATATCGAGACCTCTACTAGCTACATCTGTGCCTACTA
>JADHRF010000067.1 GCA_016777565.1 Pelagibacteraceae bacterium | reverse complement strand
TTAACATCACCGCAGGATTTATTAAACCAACTTCAGGAAGTATCACTTTAAATAATAAAGAGATAGATGGTCCAGGAGTTGAAAGAGGAATGGTTTTTCAACAAGGTGCTTTATTTGAGTGGCTGACTGTAGCTGAAAACGTGAATTTCGGATTAAGAATGAAAAAAGAGGATCCAATTAAGACTGCAAAAAAAGTAGATGAATGGTTAGAGATTGTTGGATTACAGGGATTTGGAAATACTCCTACGTATCAGTTATCAGGAGGAATGCAGCAAAGAGTTGCTCTTGCAAGATGTCTGATCAATGATCCAGATTTAATTTTAATGGATGAACCTTTGGGTGCTCTTGATGCATTGACTAGAGAAAAAATGCAGTCGCTAGTTTTAAAAATTTGGAAAGAGACTGGTAAAACAATTATTCTAATTACTCACTCAGTAGAAGAAGCTTTGTTGTTAGGTGAAAGGTTGTATGTAATGGCTCCCCGACCAGGACGTATACATAAAGAATATAATCTTCCATTTGCATCAATGGGTTTGAAAGAGGACTTAAGAGAAATAAAAAAGAATAAAGATTTTTCAGTAAAACGAGAAGAAATATTAGAAATGATTTGGAATATGGAAGAAGAAATTATGGGGAAAGATATTTAAATGTTAACTCAAATAGTAACTTTCTTAATATTTGTAGCTGTTATTGGCTGCATTATGTATGGAAGACGTTTAATTAGAACTGAAAAAGTTGATGCTGTTTTTGGGAACCCTGAAAGAGCATTGGGTGGCACACATTGGGTTATTGTTGGTAGTAGTTTTCTTCTTTTAGTTTGGCTTTATTATTCTTGGGATATAGCTAAAGGTTTTTATCCAAAATCAGCAAATGAGCTTTGTCAGGTAGCAAAAGTAAATGACTCATTATTAGGGTTAAAATATCAATTTCCTATAGAGGAAAGAGAACTAAAAAGTACTTCTCAAATAAAAAAAGAAAATGAAAATCTAAATTTAATATTAGCAGAAATTAAAAATTCTCAAGAATTAAATGATCAACAGAAAACTATACTTGCAGGATTTATAAATAAAACGAACCAATTAATTCCATTATTAACTAACGAGGATTTACTTGAAGATGAAACTAAGCAAAAACTTAATGATGTCACTGGTAAAATTAACCTTTTAACTGAAAATTTTCAAAAACCTGATTATCCATTTGAAACCGAACAAGAGCTTAATGAAAGACTTGAAGCTGTAAGTGAACAAGGTGGCTGGGGTATTGTAAAAGTTAGTTCAGGGACTGGTTCGATAGAAAATACTTTAGAAGTTCCACTGATACCTGAAACTGATAGAGGCTTAAAGTTTGATGCTGCTGCAAAAGAATTAAATTTAATAAGTGATGAATTTTTTAAAATAAGAAATCATAATCCGCAGTTCAAAACTAAAATTAAAGAAATCAAAGACGAGGTTAAAAACTATCGAAATGAATTAGGTGACACTCAAGAAGTGGCATCAACTTATGCAAAAAATATTGTTAAGATTGCAAGAAGAATTGAATTTGCAAGCATATATCCACCAAACACCTTAGATAAAATGCAGAATGCAATTATCAAATTTGATAATGCAAAAATAGAGGCTCAAGGAGGATTGCGATTTGTTGATATCTTTTTATTTCCTGCTGGAACAATTGTAGCAAGTGGACCTAGTTGTTCAGAGCAAGGGTCTGGAAGATGGCTTCCAAAACCTTCTGATACTTTTAATAAGTTTATATTAATGGCTAAACCAAGTGTTGGTTATAAAGACATCCCTCTTCTTTGGATAGAAATGGTCGATGTAAGTAAAATGATTGGTTTTATTCTACCGGATTGGATAGCAGACATCTTACCTGGTGAATATCCTATTCACACTAAAGATGGAATAGTAAAACAAAACTTTAAAGGTAAAGTTCTTATGTTATTAACTGGTGACTTCAAATTATTTAAAGTACCAGTTCCATATGGACATATTTGGGATTCTTTCTTGAGAGTTTTTCTTGGATTAGTTTTTGGAATACTTATTGGTGTTCCATTAGGGTTGTTCATGGGGCTGAATAGATTTGCAAAAGGTTTTTTTGATCCTTTAATTGAGCTTTATAGACCTGTTCCACCTTTGGCTTGGGCGCCATTAATTATCTCAGTTCTAGGAATTGATAATACTGGAAAGATATTTTTACTATTTATGGTTTCTTTATCAATTATGATTATTTCTGCAAGAGCTGGTGCATCTGGGACACAGCTTTCAAAAATTCATGCTGCACACTCATTGGGAGCATCTAAAAAACAAATACTGAGACATGTAATTTTTCCAAATTCCTTGCCCGAAATATTAACCGGTATAAGAGTTGCTGTTGGAATGTGTTGGGGAACTTTAGTAGCTGCAGAATTTTTAGCAGGAACAACTGGAATTGGATTTGTAGAAAACGTTGCAAAAAAATACTTTCAATATGAGGTTATTTGGATAACTATTTTTATAATGGGAATGCTTGGTCTTTTATTTGATGTCACTTTAAGAAAAATAATTGATAAAACTATTCCATGGCGTGGAAAAGGTTAATTTGAAAACAGAAAAATTAAGAAAAAAAATTATAAAAATTTTTAGAAAGTTTGGTTTAAATAACAATCACGCTTCTATTTCAGCTGATGCATTAATTAATGCTGAACTTGTTGGGGCATATGGTCATGGTCTTTCAAGATTAAAAATGTATTGTGATCGAATTTCTAAAAAAGTAATTAATCCAAAACCAAAAATTAAAACTAAAAAAATATCTCAATCAATTTCTCATATTGATGCTGATAACAGCATAGGATTTGTTGCTGCAGACCTTGCTATTAAAAAAGCAATTCAAAACGCAAAAAAAACAGGTATAGGATTAATTGCTGTTAAAAATAGTGGTCACTATGGATTATCAGGATATTACGCTGAACAAGCTGTTAAAAAAAATTTAGTTACAATGATTTATACAAATGCACCACCAGCTGTTGCGCCCCATGGAGCTTTAAAAAGTTTGTTTGGAACTAACCCCATATGTTTTGGAACACCAACTGGTTCAAAGATACCTTTTATTTTAGATACTTCAATTTCAATGATTAATAGAGGTAAGATTAGAGTGGCAGCAAGAAATAATCAAAAAATACCTGAAGGAGTTGCTTTAGATAAATTTGGTAAACCAACTACGGATGCTAAAAAAGCATTACAAGGTGTTCAATTACCTATCGCAGGGTTTAGAGGGTCAGGTTTAGCTTGGATGGTGGATATTTTAAGTGGAGTATTGACTGGTGGAAATCATGCAGGGAGAGTGAAAGATCCTTTTGATGACTTTACCGGTCCCCAAAATATTGGTCATTTATTTATCACATTTAAAACAAATTTATTTGTAAAAAATTATAACACTAGAATTAAAGAAAATATAAATAGAATTAAAAGATTACCAAAGATTAAAGGAGTTAAAGAAATAATGTACCCTGGTCAAAACAAATTCAAAAGATTCAAAATGAATTTAAAAAAAGAAATAAAAATAGCGGAGAATATTAAAAAAGATTTAGAAATTCTTGAAAATTAATTATGCTTTCAAATAAAGAAATAATTTGTCCTAATAACTTGCTGAATTATGCGCATAAAAAAAAAGGTGTTAAAGCAGGTATTGTTAATGCGGGTAAACCCTTACCAATGCTTTCAGTTCAGGATGCGGTTAATGAAAATTTAATTGAACCTGTTTTTATTGGAAATGAAAAAGAAATTTTGAAATGTGCAGAAGATTTAAAGTGGGATATTTCTGAATATGAAATTATTCATGAGCCTATAGAAAACAACACTGCTGCAATTGCTGCAAAACTTGCTAGTGAGCAAAAAATTAAAATTATAGTTAAAGGTCATATTCATACAGACGTTCTAATGAAAGAAGTTCTTAAAAGAGAATATAATCTTTTAGGTAAAACTAGATTAAGTCATATTTGGCATATGACCTTAGATAAAGAAGATAAACCACTTATTATTACTGATGGTGCATTGAATGTTTTGCCAAATGTAAAAACAAAAATGCATATTTTAAAAAATGTGATTAATTTTTCGAATAGAATTGGTATTGAAAGACCAAAAATTGCAGTTCTATCAGCAACAGAAGAAGTCTTAGATAGTGTTCCAAGTTCTAAAGAAGCTGATGAAATTACAAAGTTAGCAAAACAAGAAAATTTAAATGCTGATGTTTTTGGTCCATTAGCATTTGATAATAGTATCTCAAAAAAATCAGCAGCTATAAAAGGTATAAAAAATGAAGTTGCTGGCATGGCAGATGTTTTACTAGTTCCAAGTGTAGAAACAGGAAATGGACTTGTTAAAATGCTAATTTACTTTTGTGGAGCATGTGCTGCAGGTGTGGTTGTTGGTGGAAAAGTTCCAGTTGTTATAACTAGTCGTTCAGATGAAGCACCAGCAAGATTAGCATCTATTGCAGCAGCTGTTGTTGCTTTAGATTGATTCTAGATAATAAATCTATTTTATTTTTAATTCTCCATTGAAAATATCCATCTTATACTTTAAATACTTCCTCAAGAAATTAATAGAAATAGCCAATGGCAATAAAGTATTTAAAAAAATCACCAAAAACTTCATCGACAGATGATAATAAAACGACAGGTATAGTTCAGGATTTATTAAAAGATATTGAAAAAACAAAAGAACAAGGCTGCATTGATTTAACGAAAAAATTTGACAAATTTGATGGTGAAATAATTGTTTCTAAAGAAAGAATTGAAGAAATTAAAAAAAATTTAGATCAAAAAACTAAAGATGATGTTCAGTTTTCTCATGAAAGAGTAAGAAAATTTGCTGAAGCACAACTGAAAAATTATGGACAAGATTTTGAAGTAGAACTTTCAAAAGGTTTGTATGCTGGACAAAAATTAATTCCAGTTAACACTGCTGGATGTTATGTCCCTGGTGGTAGATATGCGCACATTGCTTCCGCTGTAATGAGCGTAACAACTGCTAAAGTTGCTGGTGTAAAAAATATTATTGCTTGCAGCCCTCCCAAAGAAGGTGTGGGCGCTCATCCAACAATTATTTATACTGCTGACTTATGTGGTGCTGATGTTATTTTAAATTTAGGTGGC
>JADHRF010000017.1 GCA_016777565.1 Pelagibacteraceae bacterium | reverse complement strand
TAACAGTAATTGACCCACATTTGAAATGGGTTCTGAGGTCTAAGTTAAAAGAACTTCATCAAAAGATTAAAAGAACAATGATTTATGTGACTCATGATCAAACCGAAGCCCTAACTTTTGCTGATCAAGTTGTAGTTATGCACGAAGGGCAAATCGTACAGACCGGCACACCGATTGAACTTTTTGAAAAACCAAAACATACTTTCGTGGGACACTTTATAGGTTCGCCTGGTATGAATTTTCTTCCATGTAAAATAACTAATGGTGAAATTAATCTATCAGGAAAAAAAATACCAACTAGCTCAAATATTAAAAACAGTAATTTTAACAATACCCAAGTAGGTATTAGACCAGAGTTTGTAGATTTTTCTAAAGACGGTATTCCTGTTAAAGTTTTAAAAGTTAACAATGTAGGTAGACATAAAATAATTGACGTAAAGTCAAACGAAGGTTTAATAAAAATTTTATCTAATACACAAGATACAATACCTGATGGAAGTGCTTTTGTTACTTTTAATCAAAAGTATACTTATGCTTACGAAGATGATTGGATTATTGAATAATGAATAAAACTTTAAATCAAAAAGCATGGCTCTTTGTCATACCAGTGTTTGTGCTAGTAGCGTTCAACGCAGTAGTGCCATTAATGACTGTTGTTAATTATTCTTTCCAAGAAACTTTTGGTAGCAATATTTTTGCCTGGGAGGGAACAAGATGGTTTAAACAAATTTTACATTCAGAAAGATTTCATGCTGCATTAGGAAGGCAGTTTCTATTTACTTTTATTATTTTATTAATTCAATTACCTTTAGGGATTGCAATTGCTTTAAGCATGCCAAAAAAAGGTTGGGGTGTTCCTGCTTGTTTAATTTTAATGTCAATGCCACTACTGATACCTTGGAATGTAGTAGGAGCTATGTGGAATATTTTTGCATTACCAGAGATTGGTTTTCTTGGACATTCATTAAATTCCATAGGTTTCGATTATAATTTTACCCAACAAGTTGGTGACGCCTGGTTTACAACAGTCTTAATGGATGTCTGGCACTGGACATCTTTAGTAGTTTTATTATCTTATGCTGGACTGAACTCAATTCAGCCTGCTTATTACCAAGCAGCAGAAATTGATGGAGCTAGTAGATGGGATGTTTTTAGGTACATTGAACTTCCTAAAATGAAAAAAGTTTTAACATTAGCTATTCTGTTGAGATTCATGGACAGCTTTATGATTTACACAGAACCTTTTGTCTTAACAGGAGGAGGACCTGGAAATTCTACAGTCTTTTTATCTATTGATTTAGTTAAGATGGCTTTAGGACAGTTTGATTTAGGACCTGCAGCTGCAATGTCGCTTATTTATTTTTTTATTGTACTGTTAGTTTGTTGGGTATTTTATAATTTGATGATGAAAGATGAGGCAAAATAATGAAAAAATTTAAATGGTTAGTACCAACAATTTATATATTATTTTTAATGCTACCAATTTATTGGTTAATTAATATGTCATTTAAAACAACTTCAGAAATTATTAATACTTATTCCCTATGGCCAAGACAGTTTACTTTAGATAACTACATTACAATTTTTACAGATAGTACATGGTATATGGGATATGTTAACTCTATTACATACACTGTCTTTAATACTTTAATTTCTGTATCAGCAGCTTTGCCAGCAGCATATGCATTTTCAAGATACAAATTTTTAGGAGACAAGCATCTGTTCTTTTGGTTACTAACGAATAGAATGGCTCCACCAGCTGTTTTCGCGTTACCATTTTTTCAATTTTATTCTTCAGTAAATTTATTTGATACACATATCGCAATAGCACTTTCTCACTGCCTTTTTAATATACCTCTTGCAGTTTGGATTTTAGAGGGATTTATGTCGTCTGTTCCAAAAGAACTGGATGAAACTGCTTATGTAGATGGTTATTCATTTGGTAGATTTTTCTTCAAGATATTTATTCCTACAATTGCTGCAGGTATAGGCATTACAATGTTTTTCTGTTTCATGTTTTCTTGGGTTGAGCTTTTACTTGCAAAAACATTAACAGCTACTATCGCCAAACCAATTGCTGCGATAATGACAAGAACTTCAAGTTCAGCAGGCTATGAGTTAGGTTTATTAGCTGCGGCAGGCACATTAACTATTATTCCTGGAGCTGTAGTTATCTATTTTGTTAGAAACTATATAGCTAAAGGATTTGCGATGGGAAGAGTATGATATTTACAAACTTACAAGCAGCTGGTTGGGAGAAAGTTGGAGAAGCGAAAGAAAAAGGATTTTTTGATTTTGACTTTATAACTTGGATGGCATGGACATGGCCAACAGCATTCTTTTTTATTTTTATAGCACTATGTATAACTGCAATGTATTTTTGGGAGAAAAAAGATCCAGGCGGAGCACCTAGAAGAGGTATTTTAGGTTTAGATACTACTAGGGGCGACAGACTCTTTATTTCGTTACTTGGAAGTGCATTTATTCATTTAGCTTGGCTTGGTCTAACGAGCATAATCTTGTGGGTAGCTACTGTAATTTCTATTTTTTATGCCGTTATAGTTTTTAGATATTTTTAATTTACATGATGTTGAAAAAAATTATAAATTTTTTAGCTTACTTAACATTAACTCTTTTCTTAATTTTTTTTATTTTACTAACTCTCATAAATTTTAATTTTTTTAATTTAAAAACAAATCTTTATTCTAATTTACCTAACATAGAACTTCGAAAAAAAGTTTTTAACAAGAAGTCAATTATGGAAAAATTTAGAAATGACTATAACGTAAAATTCTTACCATATACTCAATTTGAAGAATTAGATTTTAAAAAAAAGAAAATTAAATTTAATAATGAATACTTTACTAATAAATTAAAGTATGAAAACACAACCTCTTACAAGAGATATGGTAGTTTTTTTATTGATTTTTATGCAGATGCCTTGATAGTTACTGATTATTCAGGAAACATTTATTTATTAGATAAAATTACAGATATAATTTCTTCAGACAATGAACTTATAACTAAAAATATTAAAAATAATTTAAAAGTTGAAAGAGTTTTTGACTCTTTTATTTATGAAAATAAGATATTTATATCTTATACATTAAAAAAAAATAACTGTAATACAATCAACATAAGTTATGCTGAGATCAAATTAGACTATCTAGATTTTAAAAATTTTTTTAGCCCAAATATTTGCTCTAAAACTGGTTCTCCTGGCAGAATGCAATTTATTCAAATAGATAAGACACCAGGTTTATTGTTGAGCACTTCAGAAGGAGTTTCAGATCAGCCTGGAGCTAACGCCCAAAACCTTGAGTCTATTTTTGGAAAAGTTTTATTCGTTCCGTTTGATCAATCAATCAAATTTAGAATATTTTCTTCTGGGCATAGAGTTATTCAAGGCCTAAATGTTTATAATGGAAAAATAATTGCAACGGAACATGGCCCAAGAGGTGGAGATGAAATAAATCAATTAATTCAAAATAGTAATTATGGTTGGCCTATAGTGTCATTAGGTGAAAGATATGATTTTAAATATAATAATAAATCTTTAAATTATAAAAAAAATCATAATGCTAATAATTTTAAAGATCCAATATTTAGCTTTATCCCAAGTATAGGTATTTCTGAGGTAATTAATTTACCTAAAAACTTCTCGATTTTTTACGATAATCACTACATAGTTGCTTCTTTAAATGGAAGAAGTATTTTTTTAATACGGCTTGATGCACAGGGAAGAAAAGCTCTATCATCTGAAAGAATTTTTTTAAATCAGAGAATAAGAGATTTAAAATATCATGAAAAAACGAAAAGTATTTTATTAGCGCTCGAAGAGGATGGAGAAATTGGGATTTTATCAAATCAATAATTCACGAAACTATTTTTAAAAGAATTTTAACCACTCTATCAATTTCTATATTTTTTAAACCTAATCCAGAGGGTAAATAAAAACCGTTACGTGAAATATATTCAGAAATTGGCATATTTATTTTTTTAAAAACTTTCATTCTTTTAAAAATTTTTTGTTTGTTCATAGGGTAAAAAAAAGGCCTAGTGCCAATTTTATTTTTTGATAAAGTTTTCATTATCTTGTCTCTTTTTGATAATAGATTATTCTTTAAAACAACACCAAATACCCAATAAATATTTTTAGAATAAGGTGTTATATTTTTTTGTAATATTAGATTTTTACAATTTTTAAGTTTATTATAATATCTTAATCCTATTTCCCTTTTTCTTCTTACAATCCAGTTAATATTTTTTAATTGACCACACCCCAATGCAGCTTGTAAATTTGTCATTCTGTAGTTCCATCCAATATCATCATGATTAAAACGATTATAAACTGAATTAGAGAAAGATAAATTTCTCAAAGATTTACATTTTTTAAATAATTTTTTATCATTTGTGCAAATCATGCCTCCTTCTCCAGTTGTAATATGTTTGTTTGCATAGAAGCTAAAAATACTTAAATCTCCAAAACTCCCACAAATTTTATTTTTGTATTTTAGCCCAATTACTTCAGCAGCATCTTCTATGATCTTAATATTTTTTTTCTTAGCAATTCTAAGAATTTTATCTAAATCTACCGGCAAGCCATATATGTGAGTAATTATTATTGCTTTTGTTTTCTTTGTTATTTTCTTTATTGCCTCATCTACATTGATATTCCACGTGTACAAATCACAATCAATTAAAACTGGTTTTAAATTATTTTTAACTACCGCATTTGCAGTAGAAATAATAGAAAAAGACGGTATTAGAACTTCTGAGTTTTTTTTCAAATTTAAAGATTTTACAGCTATTTCCAAAGCTGCAGTTCCACTCGAAACTGCAATACCAAATTTTCTTTTATTGAATGAGGAAAAATTTTTTTCAAATAGATTTACAAATTTACCCTCAGAAGAAATCCAATTAGTCCTTAGACATTCGTTAACTAATTTTTTTTCATAACTAGAAATTTTTGGAATATTTACAGGAATAATTCCATTTAATTTTTTCATTAATTAAAATTTATATTTATCTTTTTTAGGATTATAAGGACCTTGTTTAACTTCTATAAACTTGCAATTGTTTAAAGTCTTAAATCCATGCCCAGCTGTAAGCAATATAATTATATCATTTTTTTTAATTGTATTACTAAATAAATATTTTTTTTTATTATTATAGAAATCGACTCTTAAAGATCCATTCAGAATTATTAATACCTCTGTGGTATCATAAATTTTTTTTAGTCTTTTCCGATGTAAATGGGGTTGTATTAAATGATTCTTTTTATGATTCATAAAAGCAACTTGTTGCGATAGATTATTATTTGTGAAAAAATTAATGCCCTTTTTTTTTAAATATGAGCTTCTAATAATTAAAGCCAAAGACTTGTTTTTATATGTTATATTTTTAATCATAAATTAATATTTGGATATATTTAATTAACAATATTTTTTTTTACAGTAAATATGAATTATAGCGTAATCTTACCAACACTCAATGAAAATGGGCATATCGTTCAACTTATAGATTCTATAAGCACTATTTTTGTAAAAAAAGATTTAGCATTTGAAATAATAATTGTAGATGATAATTCTGAGGACGGCACTATTCAGACCGTTGAACGCCATAAAAAAGAAAATAAAAAAATACAATTGATAGTTAGGTCAAATTTAAAAAAAAATTTAGCAGAATCTATTAATGAGGGAATAATCAATGCAAAATATGAAAATGTTATATGGATGGATGCTGATTTTCAACATCCACCACAATACTTAAATGAATTTATTAACGAAATTCATAATTGTGATGTTGTGATTGCTTCACGGTTTTTATCAACCAGCGGAAGGTATTTTAAGAATAAAAATTTTACAAAAGATACAAACGAGAACCAAAGCTATTTATTTAACAAATTGTGTAATTTTTTTTTGTTTAAAGATGTAACAGATTTTACAAGTGGTTTTATTTGTTTAAAAAAAGATTATTTTAAAGATTTTAGATTACAAGGTTTTTATGGTGATTATTTTGTAAATTTAATAACGTATCTAAAAAAAAGAAATGCCAAAATCATTGAAATTCCTTTTACAGATAGCATTAGGGCTACAGGATATTCTAAAACACTTGTAAAGGTGAATATTAAATATATTTATACATGTTTTAGATATTTTCTAACTTTATTTTTTAATATTATAAAAACAAAAATAAAAATATAAAATTAATTTTTATGGGAGAAAAAAAAATAAATAATTTATTAATATATTTATTGTTCTTTGTTTATTTTATAATTGGTTTCTCAATTTACAAAGATTATGGGATTGGTATCGAAGAACATTTTCAAAGACAAAATGGTTTTTATTGGCTTCAAAAAATATTATCTATATTAAAAATAGATCATTTAAGTTTTTTAGCTTTAGAAAAATATCAAGAAATTAGAAGTTATGACCTAAATCTCCCTGATTCTGATTTTTTTAATTTTTATGGAATTGCTTTTGATGTTCCTGCCGCTTTTTTTGAAATTATTTTTGAGCTAAATAATTCTAAATCGTATTTTGAAATAAGACATTTGTTTAATTTTTTTTTCTTTTTTATTAGTTCTATTTTTTTTTACAAAATACTAAAAACAAGATTTAAAGATAAAATAATTATTTTTTTTGGAACTATCTTTTACATTATCAATCCTAGAATTTTTGGTGACAGTTTTCATAATAATAAAGATATCTTTTTTTTGTCAATATTAACAATTAGTATATATTTCCTTTTTAAATTTTTTGAGAAACAAAAATTAAAAAATATTATATTATTTTGTTTATTTGCTTCTATTGCAACATCCTCAAGAATAATGGGTCTTTATTTACCTATATTGCTATTGATGTTTATTTTTACTGACTACTTATCAAAAAAAACATCAACAAGAACTCTCTTAAAACAAATCTCTCTTATTTTATTTTTTTTTATTTTTTTTTTATACGCTCACTATCCCTATATGTGGAAATTGAATATTTTTGAATTTTTTAATTGGTTTAAAGTTTTTTTTTACAATATGGGACTAAGAATTTTATTTGTTGGTGATTATTATCACATAAAATATTTACCCCGTTCATATCTCCCAATATGGACATCTATTACAATACCAGTTTACATGTTAATCCTAATAGTTTGTGGTTATTTACTTCTAGTTAAAAGATTCATAACAAGAATATTAAACATAAATTTAACGACACAAATATTTAATGATCTATGGAGATCTACATATGAAAAAAAAGACTTATTTGTGTTTATCAGCTTAACTTCGTTTCTATTATTTGCAGTGCTCTTAAATGTTGCAATGTTAAGTGGTTGGAGACATTTTTATTTTTTACACTTTTTTATAATATATATAGCAGTATACATGTTAAATTTAACACTTTTATACTGTAAGAGAAAAAAATTTAAAATTTCAATATTTTGTATTGTAAACTTAGTTTTTATTTTATTTATAATAAAACAATTATTTATTTTTCATCCGTATCAAAGTTTTTATTTCAATTCACTTATTAATAAAAAAAATTATTCGATTTTTCCTGTAGATACAGCATCTTTAAGTCGATTTGATGCCTTAAATTTTATTATCAAGGATGCTAAAAAATTAAATAAAGTATTCGTAGCAAATGCAAGTTGGACACCATTATATAACGGAAAAGATTTATTGAACACTACTGATAAAAAAAAATTAGTTTTTGTTGGTCAGGATTATGATAAAGCAGATTATATATATTCAAATTTCAATTATGAAGTGGATCCAAAATTTAATAAAAAGTATAATATTCCCAGTCAATTTAAAGAAATTAAAAAAATGTCAATTAAAGGAATACCAATTTATTCCATATACCAAAGAGTGAAATAAAATGCGAATATTTATTTATAAATTTATGATTATAGTTGTCGGTGTGTTTATTTTGTACCAATTAACCATAGGTTATACTTTGTCTAAATTTCAACAAAAGTTTTACTCAATAAATATCAAAGAGGAATCAAAATTTATTAAAGATAAATTAAGAGAAGAAATTAAAAATAGTTTAAAAAAAGAAAAAATTTTAAATAAAGAAGATGCTACGTTAATCAAAAACTTTTATTATAAAATATCTACTGAAATTAATACTGTAGATTAAAATTAGTTTTATATAAATATCTCATTGTGAAAATAATTAAAAAAAACACTTATAGTCTCAGCAAGATTGAAAATAATACTTTATTATTATTTAATTTAATAAAAAAAAATATTCCTACCTCTATTTTCTCGACACTTAATCATAATTTTTTTTATAATATGATAAAAAATAAAATAATTAATTTATACGTAATTCATCATAAAAAAAAAATTTCTGCTATAATTACAGTTGTGACAATTAAAAACTTTACAAAATTAAAGTATAAAGTAATTTTTTTTTTATTAGCAAACCCTTTTATTTTTGTATTTAATATAATTAAAATTTTGAAAGGTGTATCAAGAGGATCAAGTAAAAATTTTGATAATAGATATTTACATCTATTACATTTAATAATATTTAAAAAAAATTTTATGAATATTTCTATTAAAAAAAAAGATCAAATAATTAATTTTTTTTTTAAACATATTCTTAAATCTTTTAATGCTAAAATTATGTTCTTATGCTATGAAAAAAATAATTCAAAAGCTGATAAATTTTACTTGAGAAATAATTTTATAGTGTATAATACAAATAAAAATTTAGTTTTCATAAAAAAAAAAATTAGATAATTAATATGATTAAAATAGGAATTAATGGCTTTGGAAGGATAGGTAGACTCATTCTTAGAGCACTGCTAGAAAATTATAAAGATAAAATACAGGTTGTAGCAATTAATGATTTAGGTTCAATCGAAGCAAATGCTCATTTAATTAAATATGATAGCACACATGGAACATTACCTTATGATGTTGAGACATCTAATGATGGATTTAAAATATTAAATCAAAATATCAAAGTTTTTGCAGAACGTGATCCAGCTAATCTTCCTTGGGGCAAAGTGGGCGTTGATGTAGTTTTAGAATGTACTGGTTTATTTTTAGACAAACCGTCTGCTGAAAAACATATTAAAGCAGGAGCCAAAAAAGTTATTATTTCAGCACCTGCAAAGAATGTTGACTTTACTATTGTTCAAGGTGTTAACAGTAAAGATTTAAAAAAAGATCACAATATTATTTCTAATGGATCATGCACTACAAATTGTCTCGCTCCTGTAGCAATGGTGTTAGAAAAAAATTTTGGAATCGAATATGGATATATGACGACCATTCATAGCTACACTGGTGATCAAAAATTACTAGACACACTTCATAAAGATTTAAGAAGAGCTAGAGCGTCAGGAGATTCAATGATCCCAACTTCAACAGGTGCCGCAAAAGCGATGAGTTTAGTTTTACCAAGTTTAAATGGAAAATTAGATGGAACAGCAATAAGAGTACCAACACCGAATGTATCTCTGATAGATTTTACAGTAGTTACGACGAAAGAAGTAAGTGCAGATGATATTAATAGTGCTATGATTACTGCTTCAAACACAAAAGACCTTCAAGGAATACTTGGTATAAACGATAAACCATTAGTTTCAAAAGATTTTAACCACAATCCACATAGCTCAATTTTTGATGTCACTCAAACCCAAGTCATAAAAAATAAATTTAGTAGAGTTTTATCTTGGTATGATAATGAGTGGGGTTTTTCTAACCGTATGTGTGAAACTTCAATACAAATAGCTGGTTTAATTTAAATCAACTGTAAGTTGTTACCTTTCTTTTTTGCCGTATAAAGTTTTTTTTCTCTGTAGTTAAATTTGTTCATAGACAAAACAACAAGGGAGACAGTAATGAAAAAAACTATATCATTAATTGCTTCAATCTTAACTCTTACTTTTTATTCTTTTTCATCATTAGCAGATGAAAACGTTAAAAAGTTAAGTAATTTTAAAAAAACAGGTACACAAGCTGGTGTTGTAATACCGCAAGACACTAAGTTTGCGGCTAATATTAAAAAAAATATTTTGCCAAAAATAAATATGCCTGCTGGTTTTAAAATTGAATTATTTGCTTTAGCGCCTGACGCAAGACACATGGCAGTTAGCAGAAATAAAGGTACGGTTTGGATTGGAACAAGAAAAACTAAAGTATGGCAAGCAACAGACAGAGACATGGATAATGTTGCTGATACAGTAGAAGAATTTAGCCCTAGTGTTAAATTCGATATACCTAACGGACCATGTTACAGCGATGATGGACATTTATATATTGCAGAAAGAAACAGAGTATTATGGTTTCCAGCTGCTGAATATTTTATGGAAAGTCCAGACACTGTAGCAATACCAATAATCGATCAAGGAGATTTGATTCCTACAGAGGAAGAATCTTACAATCACACTGCAAGAGTTTGTGCGATCAACAAAGCTGACAACAAACTTTATGTAAGTATGGGTCAACCATTTAACGTAGCTGGACCTGACAAATATCCACTTTACGATCAGGTTGGAATTGGCGGAATGATTAGATTTAATCGTTTTCCAGGTAAACTTGATAGAGAAGTTGTTGCTATTGGAATAAGAAATTCAGTAGGACATGCATTCAATCCTAAAGATGGTAAACTTTGGTTCACTGACAACCAAGTTGATGGAATGGGCGATGAAACTCCTCCAGGTGAACTTAACAAAGCTTGCAGCCTAAGTGCTAAAACTTGGTATGGACATCCTTATTATGGCGGTGGTGATGTAAGAACTAATGAGTATAAAGACAAAAAAATACCTGAGAATTACTCTAAAAACTATTGTAAGCCTCAAGTTGATATGATTGCTCATGCTGCAGATTTAGGAATGATGTTTTACACAGGTAAAATGTTTCCTAAAAAATATCATAACGCAATCTTTAGTGCTCAACACGGTTCTTGGAACGCAGTTAAGCCAAGAGGAGCAAGAGTTATGGTTACTTATCTTGATAAAAAAGGCAATGCTAAGAAAACAGAGCCTTTTGCAGATGGTTGGATGACAGAGATGGGTACTTATTTAGGCAGACCTGTGGATGTACAACAGTATATCGATGGATCTTTATTAGTATCTGATGATAAAGCGGGTGTTATCTATCGTATAAGTTACGACGGACAAACAGCTGATTTATTTGAAAGTAAAACTAAAAAAGTAATTAAATAAATTATTAAAATTGGCCGGGTTAAAACCCGGTCCATTTTTTTAAAGATGTAAGGAATTTTTAACACAGCAAAGGAGTGCAAAATGAAAAAACTAAGTTTACTAATTTCTTTTTTAACATTGTTAACATTTAATGTTTTATCAAATACAAATAGTGAAGATAAAAAGATATGTAGCGGTTTTGCAAAGTGGACAAAAGAAGGTGAGTTTAAAACCATTAGAAGTAAATGCATTACAGAGAAAGTCTATAAAGCAAATCTAAACTCAAAAAATTATTTGTGTAATTACTATCAAAAGTCAATTTGGAAAGAGTCTGAGAGAGAGTATGGAAAGAAACAATATAAATGGGCGCCAGGTAGTTTACAAAAGATAAAATCTTTAAAAGATCAAGGTAAATCCCTTTGTGATAAAGGAAAATTAAAAGAAGGTGAAGCAAAGCTAAAAGAAGCAATTAAAATTATAAGTCACACAATGATGAATTAATGCAAAAATTAATATTTTTAATTGTATTTTTATTTTCTTCAAGTAGCTTTGCAGAAGAACTTTCAAAAGAGATGGCAAATGGAAAATTAAAAGTACAAAAGGTTTGTGTTACATGTCATGGAATGAATGGTCAAGCAACTGGAGCAGGAAACTCAGCGATTATTCCCAATATTACTGCTCAAGAAAAAAACTACATGGTGGCAAGGCTAAAAGCTTATAAAGCTGGAGAAATTAAACACCCTCAAATGTCCGTAGTTGCACAGATGCTATCCGAACAAGATATAAATGATGTAGCGGAATGGTATTCAAAAATTAAAATACAAATATTCGATCCAGAAAGAAAAAACTGGCGTCAATATAATAAATAATTATTTTTCAATTTAATTATCTTCTATAAAGCCTAGAGTATTAATTTTTACAAAAAAGTGTTATTATTTTTCACAATCTTCAAATTATGGAAAAAAAAGCCAAAATTATTGCTACTCTAGGTCCAGCTGTATTTTCAGAGAGTAAATTAAAAACTCTTGTTAAATCAGGTGTTGACGCTTTTAGAATTAACTTTAGTCATGATGTAACTGGTATACAAAAAGTTGTTTCAAAAATTAGAAGAATAGAAAAAAATTTAAATAAAAATGTATCAATTATTGCAGATCTTCAAGGTGTTAAATTAAGAGTGGGCAAAACTAGCGCTAGTTCAATAAATATTAAGTATAATCAAAAATTTATATTTGACAGCAATAAGCAGATTGGAGACGAAAATAGAATTTCTTTTCCTTATCCGTTGATTTTAAAAAAATTAAAAAAAGGAAGTAAGGTTTTATTAGATGATGGAAAATATTCTTTTAAAGTTATTAAAAAATTAAAAAATGGCGTTCTTACAGTATGTCAAAGTTCTGGCTGTAAAATCAGAAGTAATAAAAGTGTACATTTACAAAACTTTTTTATGCCTTTTAATAATTTAACTCGAAAAGATAAAGCAGATATTAAAATTGCAAAAAAACTTGGCTGCAACTGGATTGCTCTGTCTTATATTCAAAATTCTAAATTAGTTAGACAAACTAGAAAACTAATTAACAAAGATATGGGTATTATATGCAAGATTGAAAACAAAACTGCACTCAAAAATATTGATGACATCATAAAAGCAACAGATGTTATCATGATCGCTAGAGGCGACCTTGCTATTGATATTGGTCACAGTGATGTTCCGCAAGTTCAATTAGACTTAATTAAAAAATGTTCAAAATTATCAAGACCAGTTATTGTAGCAACACAAATGTTAGAAAGTATGATTGAAAATTTAACTCCAACTCGTGCTGAAATTAATGACATTGCTACTGCAATCTTTCAAGGTGCAGACATTGTTATGTTATCAGCTGAAACAGCTATTGGGAAATATCCAATTGAGTCCGTTAACGTAATGAACAAAACAATTACTTCAACTGAAAAATATAAAAAGCGTCATATTGGTGACTTTAAAAATAAAGTTGACATTAAAACAAATCCAAGAAAATCTATTGTCCTATCAATTAAAGATTTAGCTTATAATCCGATTGTTAAAGGCATTATAGCCTTTTCAAATTCTGGAAGATCAGCAAAATTAGTTTCTACAATGAGACCTTCAGTCAAAATAATTACAATTTCGCCAAACATTAATGTTTCCAGACAAACAAGCTTATTATGGGGTGTTGAGTCCGTAAATAGTAGAGATCCTCAAGGCTGGAAAGATATGATGAATATTTCTAAAGAAATTATTAGAAAAGATAAGTCTATTAAAAAAAATGACTTTGTCATCATCACAGCAGGCTTACCTTTTGGGCGTGCTGACATGACTAATATGATTAGATTTTACAAAGTTGGAACTTAAATCTTAAGGTAATAAGTGAGCAATTAAAAGAATTGTTCCAGTAATTCTAAAACCATGTTTCATTAGAAAAAATATTTTTATTTTTTGTTCTTCTTTTTGATCTAGCTCTTTATATAGTTTTTCTATTCTCCAACTTATCAAAGATGCGATATATGAGTAAATTGAGAAAGCTAAGTAACCTGTCATTATTTAGCACTATTTTTACTATGTTATAATAATGAATTATATAAAAAAAAATTAACAACCTTTAAAAGAAGAGGCCATATTTCTTAATAAATCAAAATATAGATCTTTTCCTTTATCTAGATTAGCGCCTAAAGGATCTAAAATACCTGTTTTAACATTCGTATCTTTAGCAATTGATTTTATAATTGCTGGATTAAATTGTGGTTCCGAAAAAAGACAATTTACTTTTTCATGCTCAATTACTTCTCTTATTTCAGATAGTTGTTCTGCACCAGGCATAACATCGGTATTCACTGTTAGAGCTCCAAGAACTTGAATACCAAATCGGTTTTCAAAATATTGGTAAGCATCATGGAAGACTACAAATCTTAAGTTTTTATTCAAATCTTTTTTAATATCTTTAACCAATCGATCTATATCAGCTAATGCTTTTTTTGAGTTGGATTTATAAGTTGAACTATTTTTTGAATCTAATTTAACTAATTCTTTTGTAATTTCTTTAATTATTACCTTGGCATTTATTGGGTCTAACCAAACATGTGGATCGTGTTCTCCATGATGGTGACCTTCGTGCCCATCTTTTTCTTTGTGATCGTCATGGCCTTTGTGATCATCTTTTTCTTTGTGATCGTCATGGCCTTTGTGATCATCTTTTTCTTTGTGATCGTCATGTTCTTCAAAAATATTTTTTTCTCTAAACCCAAGCTTTTTAATTCCTTTTAAATCCATTATCTCTATATTTTTAGATTTTTTAGCAATTGTTTTTAAAGGCTTTTCTAAGAAAGCCTCCAGATCTTCACCTACCCATATAACAAGGTCGGCATTCTCTAACATTTTTGCATGAGACGGCTTTAAACTGAAACCGTGTGGAGAGTTGTAGCCATCAATTATTACATTTGGTTTTCCAACTCCATCCATTACATAGCTAACTAGTGAGTGTATTGGCTTAATTGAAGTAACTACTTTTACATCAGCATTTGCTGATGAAATTAAAGAAAAAAAGATAATTAGTAGATATGTTGGTATTTTGTTTGGCATAAAAATGTTATAATATAACAGCTTGTTATAATATAACATTAATTGCGTCAAGGGTTAATTTATGAATAAAGAAAAGAACATTCTATTAAAAGTGGATAACGCAGGTTTTTCAAATAATGATAAATGGTTAGTAAAGGGTGTATCTCTTGAAGTAAAACAAGGTGAGATCGTCACCTTAATAGGACCTAATGGGTCAGGCAAGTCGACAACAGCAAAAATTGCATTAGGTATTTACAAAGAGATTGAAGGAAATGTTAAAAGATTTACCAATAAGATTGGATATGTTCCTCAAAAAATTTCTATAGATTGGACTTTGCCCATAAGAGTAATTGATTTCATGTCTTTAACAGAAGACCCAACAGATGAACAAATAAATGTTGCGTTAAATTTGACTGGTGTTGAACATTTAAAAAATAAAAGTTTAGGAAATTTATCTGGCGGTGAATTTCAAAGAGTTTTAATTGCAAGGGCTATAGCAAATCAACCAGATCTGTTAGTTTTAGATGAACCTGTTCAAGGAGTAGATTTTAAAGGAGAAATTGCGTTATATGAACTGATCAAAAAAATATCAGAGGAATTAAATTGTGGAATACTTTTAATTTCACATGATTTGCATGTAGTAATGTCTGCTTCAGATTTTGTGGTATGCTTAAATGGACATGTTTGTTGTTCTGGCACACCTCAAGCAGTTGCTAAAAATAATGAGTATCAGGAATTATTTGGCGAGAGAGCTTCTACAATTTTATCTCTATACGAACACAGGCATGATCATACTCATTCACCAGATGGCACTATTAAAAGAAAACAATAACTAAATTATGCTTGATGATTTTTTTATAAGAGCGTTATTAGCTGGAATAGGGATAGCTTTAGTGACGGGGCCTATTGGTTGTTTCATAATCTGGAGAAGACTATCTTTTTTTGGAGATACTTTATCTCACTCTGCATTGCTCGGAGTAACCATGGCAATTTTTTTTAATATAAATATTGCTTTTTCAGTATTTATAATTTCTTCAGTGATAGCAATCATGTTGTTGAAATTACAGAGAAATACAAAATTGCCAGGCGACGCTTTATTAGGTTTGTTGGCTCATTCATCTCTAGCAGTAGGACTTGTTGTGATTGGATTCTTGTCTTCTATTAGATTTGATGTAATGGGACTATTATTTGGAGATATCTTGGCTGTCAATCAAAATGATCTATTATTAATTTGGATAGGGGGAGTTTTAATACTTTTAATTTTAAGATTAATTTGGAAACCTTTATTTGCAGCAACGGTAAATTATGAGTTAGCCGAAGCGGAAGGAATGAGTCCTGACAAATACAATGCAATTTTTACAGTCTTATTAGCTGCAATAATTGCTATTTCAATTAAAATTGTTGGACTGCTTTTAATTACTGGAATGCTTATCATGCCAGCGGCTATGGCAAGAAATATTTCTAATAATCCTTTTCAAATGGTTAAACTGTCGATACTCGGAGGGTTGCTATCTGTGTTAATTGGATTATTTTCATCTTTAGAATTTAATTCTGCATCAGGACCTTCAATAATTACTGCAGCTTTGTTATTGTTTTGTTTTTCACTAATAAATTTAAAAAAGCTCAGAATTAAAAAAATAAACCTGAATTAATAAATTAATATATGGCACAGACACAATTACTTTCAAAAAATCAGCAGGTAGTTCTTGAAATTATTGAAAAAGCCAAAGAACCATTAAAAGCTTATTCGATTCTATTTAATGTTCAAAAAAAAGGTATTAAAGCTCCTCAACAAATTTATAGAGCTTTAGACAAATTAATTGAAATAGGAAAAATTCATAAGGTTGAAAGCAAAAATGCTTTTGTAGCCTGTAAGAATGCAAATTGTGAAATTACAAAAGCTACTGCGTTTTCCATTTGTGAAAATTGCGAAAAAGTAACTGAGATCAACAAGCCAAATCTTTCTAAATATTTAAATAATTTTGAAGATAAGACAGGCATGCGGTATCAGAAATATAATTTAGAATTTTTTGGCTTATGTAAAAAATGTAGAAAAAAATAAAACATAAAAAAACTAATTCTAATAATTTAATAACAAGCTTAAGTAATAAAAAGAACAAACAATCTGTTAGCGGAAACACCAACACAGTTTACATTAATCCATTAAATTCATTAAAATTAGTTCTTAATTTCATCAAAAGAGATAAAATCAAATTAAACAATGATTTTTATGTATTTACAGGCTCAACTGTTGGCGTAGTGCCAATTGTTACCAAAGGTTTGTATGAAGGTAAAATTGACAAAGTTGGAAGTGTCAAAGTTAAGATAGTTTAAAATCTAAAAAATAAAATTACTTAGAAAGCAATTCTTTGTAGATGTTATTGACTCTATAAATTTCATTTGCTGTGTTGAAATAGCACTCATACTCAATTTCTTCTGGGGTTACATCACAATGATAATGTCCAGCTTCTTGACGATTTTTATATGAATGAAAATGAGTATGCTCACCAGAATCTCTTAAATTTAAATCTCCACCAGTTGGATCTCCGGTCCATAACACACTGTAACATTGGAGTTCTGATCCTACTGGTTGATAGAATTGAAGAAAATCTTTTACACATTTCATTTGCTTTGGATCGTAGTATTCGTGTTTAATATCTGCATAGTCTGGTTGCACATGACTTTTTATTTTTCCCTTTAAAACTCTAAACACACCAGCTAGACCGACATGTTCACTTTTTTCTTTAATTTGTAAATTTTCTATCAAAGAAGAGCGTATTGCTTGAGTCAGTGACCCTTGTTCTCCAGATCTACCTTTAATATGAATCTTAATTACCTTACCTTTTTTTCCGTCAGTATAAAAAACATTACCTAAACCCCCATGCTTAGAGGCTGTGTATTCTTTAGAAATACATTCTTTATTTTTACCTACCATTGCTATTATAGATTTAGACTCTTGAGTAATGAAATTATCGTTAATAATTAGTTCTCCACAATGACTATCTAGACAAGACATTGCACCAGAACCAGCGCCAAATGCATAAGATTGTTCTGATCCAATTTGTTTTCCCACTTCTTTAAAATCAAACTCAGCACCAATATATTTTTTGTCGTGCATATAAGGTTCTCCACCCACATCAGTTATTTTTTGATTACCTGACATTCCTTCAGCTGGACAACCCCAGTCTTTTAAATTTGGACAATCAACAATAGAGACATTTACTTCTTTAAAATTTTTAGAAAGACCTTTTTGTAAAGCTTCAGCTATTTTATTTAGGAAAACTTCTTTAAACCTTGCTTTTTCGATTGTTAATTTCATATGATATTAATTCTATTTAGGTGGAATAAGAGATGTTGTCTATCTAAATAATTATAGTTTATACATTTAGGATATTGACAATTATGAAAAATTTAGGTGAACTATTAGCAAAATCTTGGCTAGATAAAACATTTTTAAATTTAGATACAGTAAATGTAAAAGATATACCTTCTACAAGAAAAGAAGCTTTCGAAGCACAAAACTCTTTTTATCAGTCAATTAATAAAAAAACGGTAGGTTGGAAAATTGGAGCCGTAGCTAAAGAAGTACAAGAAGAAGAGGGATATGACGGTCCTGTACCTGGCAAAATTTTTGAGGATACTTTTCTACAAATAAATACAAACATTGATTTTAATGATATCCCTTATTCAAATCTTGAATGTGAATATGCATTACAGTTTTTAAAAGACAGTAATATTGACAACGAACTAGATAAAGATTTAAATCAAATAAAACTTTTTACCGCCATAGACATTACTTCAACGAGATACGAACAGACCTCAAAAGGCAAATTTGATAAATTAATACAAATGTACTTAGGTATTGCGGATCATGGTAACGGAGGAAGAATAATTATTGGCGATGAGATAATTGATTGGAAAAAAAAAGACCTTAACAACATAAAGATTAAATTTGATGTTAATGGAGATAAATCAGAACCTTATTTTACGGGCACGAAAAGAATACACCCTCTAAAATCTCTCAAAGCTTTTATTGAAGAATTTAAAAGTCAAAATATTCAAGTCAAAGCTAACGATTATTTGCTCTGTGGCTCTTTAATTCAGCCTTACAAGATTAAAAAAAATGACTATATAAAGATAGAGTACGAAGGTTTAAATAAATTTGAGATTAAAATAAAATGAAAATTGCTTTAATTACAGGTGCTAGCCAGGGAATAGGAGCAGCAGTTACAACTATATTAAATAAAAATAATATTAAAGTAATTTTAGTTTCAAGATCGAAAAAGAAACTAAAAATTTTTCAAAAGACTTTAAAAGATAAAAAAAACACAATTATCATTTCAAAAGATCTAAGAACACTATCGGCCTGTAAAATATTAAGTAAGAAAGTTAAAAAAATTAATTATTTAATTAATGTTGCTGGCGCCACTAAGGGAGGTCAGTTTTTAAAACTACCAGATAATCTTTGGAATGATGGATTTGATTTAAAGTTTAAAGCTGCAGTAAGATTAACGCGTGAATTTTGGCCGATACTAAAAAAAAACAAAGGAAAAGTAATTAATATTGGGGGAGGTGCCGCTAGAAATCCATCTAATACATTTATGATTGGTGGAGCTGTGAATTCGGCTCTAAACAACTTTTCTAAAGCTCTAGCGATGCAAGGTAAAATAGACAAGGTCTCTGTTTCTATCATTCATCCGGGCATGACTCTAACAAGCAGATTACAAGGTCTTCTAGATACAGAATCTAAAATTCAAAAAAAATCTATAAAAAATATTTTACAAAAAAAATGCAAAGGAGACAAAATAAAAAGACCGAATTATCCCGAAGAAATTGGAAAACTTGTTTATAAATTAATTAAAGATAAAAAATCTAACTTTAAAAATTTAGCTATAGATGGTGGTAAAATTAAAAATTTAGCTTAATCTCTTTTCCTGTTTTTGCACTTTTTAGTGCAGCATCGCAAATAATTTGAGCATTGCTACCTTCGAGTAAAAAATTTTCTCTATTAGTATCAATAAAATTTTTAAGACATTTATAATAACTATCTTTTAGTTTGATATTAAAGTTACTGAAATATGTTTTCTTATTAAAATATTTATCAGAATTTATTGAGAAATTTTTACCCAAGACCTCAATACTTTCATGGTTACCAGGTTTGTTTGCCCTACTATACATAAATTCTGCAACAATATTATTGTTAAATTTAATAACCACAAAAGCGTCACTAAAATCATTATTCTTTAAATATTCAATTGAACTTAAGGGCTTCGCAATACTTATAATTTTTTTGGGTTTAGAAGAGCTTAACCAACAAGCAAGATCAAAAAAATGAATACCTTTATCCATAAACAAGCCTCCATTTCTTATTGATTGTTTCATGTTATGATTTGCTGATCTAGAAATAATTCTGATAGTAGATATTTTTCTTTTTTGAATTTGTTTTTTTATTTTTATGTAGGGTTTTGCAAATCTTCTATTTAAACCGACACAGAATTTTATTCTTTGAGATTTAATTTTTCTCACCAATGGTTTCAGCTTATTTAAATTCATCAATATTGGCTTTTCACAATAGATCATTTTATTATGTGAAATCAGTTTTTTCACATAATACTCATGTGTATTTGTAGGTGAAGCTATTATAAATAACTTAATAGATTTATCTTTTAAAATATTTTTAAAATTATTTGAAGTTTTGCACTTAAACTTTTTCGAAATTTTATTTCCTAATTTAGAATTATAATCAAAGACGTGTGTTAATCGAGTTTTTTTAATTTTGATTAAATTTCTACAGTGTAACAAACCTATTGTAGATAAGCCTATTACACATGCATTAATCATAGTAGCTTAATCTTCCTACCTGTTTTAGAACTTTTTAAAATAGCATCAAATATTTTAAGCGATACTAAACCATCATTTCCATTAATCTTAGGTTTTGCTTTACCTTTTACCACATCACTTAAATGATCTATTTGATTCACTAATGTGTATCGACTTAATCTAGTACTTTCATCTTTATGAAATATTTCTTTCCACCAACTTCTTTCTTTCTTGTTATACCAGTGTTTCAAATTCGGAAACTGTAGCGAACCTTTGGTTCCACCAATATAATAAGCTGATTGATTAGTAATTGGATAAGCAGGATTTTCACCAGCAGTTAACTCATAGCTCCAAGGAGATACAATGGAATCTGAAACATTTAATGTACATAAAGCACCAGATTTAAATACAAGATTCACAATCGCTGTATCTTCTACTTTGTATTTTCGAATTAAATTGGACGAAGTTGCTTGCACATATTTAACACGACCAAGTAAATAACAAATAAAATCAATATCATGAACTAAATTTATACCGAGCGGTCCTCCACCTTTTTTAATTCTCCACTTTTCATTAAACCATTCTTTATGTTTGTATAGCCAACACATAACATTGGCAGACACTATTTTACCTAATTTTCCGGAGTCAATTTTTTTTTTAATACTAGCTGTCATTGAATTGTGTCGCCTGTGATAACCGATAAGAAGATGTGTTTTATTTTTTATTGAGCTATTAATTATTTTTTTTGCTTTTGAAATACTATTTGAAATTGGTTTTTCTAAAAGAACAGGAATTTTTGCAT
>JADHRF010000016.1 GCA_016777565.1 Pelagibacteraceae bacterium | reverse complement strand
ATCTCAATTTTGCCAGACTTTCCTTGTGTATGAAAGTCCAATGCTTCTTTATCTGTGTAATGGTCAATTTTAGATTTTTTTGTCATTAAAATTGAGTATGTAATATAAAATAGACAAAATCATCATTAATTTGATTTTTTTTTTGATAAAAAACATATGAACTTATTATCTTCAACGTCTGTATTTAGTTTTTATACTTTAGTAAGCCGAGTTTTAGGTTACTTAAGAGATATTTTAATTGCAGTTTTTTTGGGAGCATCAATTTATGCAGACGCTTTCTTTGTTGCTTTTCGACTTCCAAATACTTTTAGAAGACTTTTTGCTGAAGGAGTTTTTAATGCAGCCTTCATTCCTAGTTACACTGGCGCAAAACTAAAAAATAAAAGCGAAGGAAAAAAATTTGCAGACGATGTCTTAAATCTACTAGTAATAGTTTTGTTGGTAATAGTCTTTTTAGTAGAAATTTTTACTCCAGCAGTAGTGTATATTATTGCACCAGGATTCATCGATGAAAACATAAAATTTGATTTAGCCGTAGCACTTACTAGAATAACATTCCCTTTTTTATTTTTTGTAAGTTTGTCTTCCTTTTTTTCAGGTATATTAAATTCACATAATAAATTTGCAGCAGCAGCAGCTGCGCCAATAATATTAAATATTTTTTTAATCCTAAGTTTAATAACTTCTAGTTTTTTTAATCTTAACTTCGAAGTAAATCTTTCTTATGCTGTTTCTTTAGCTGGTTTCTTTCAATTGTTATTTTTGATCTTTTTTACAAAACATTATTATAAACCATCAATTAATTTTAAAATAAAAATTAGTACAAAAGTAAAATTTTTTTTTAAAAAATTACTACCAAGTATTTTTTCTTCAGGAGTTACGCAAATTAATATTTTAGTAGGAACAATTATTGCTTCATTTGAAGCCAGTGCAATTTCTTATTTATATTATGCTGATAGAATATACCAAATAAATTTAGCAATTGCTGGTATTGCTGTCGGCACTGTAGCTCTCCCAGAATTATCAAAAAAAATTAAAATTGGAAATATTGCTAGCGCTATGAATATTCAAAATAAATCTTTAGAGCTGTGTTTACTTTTTTCATTACCCGCTTGCTTTGGTTTAATTATTGCTTCAGAAGAAGTAGTAAGCGCTTTATTTGGTTATGGTCTATTTACAGAAACAAATGTTATTTTAACTGCCACAGCTTTAAAATATTTTGGCTTTGGTGTCCCCGCATTTGCCTTAATAAAAGTTCTTTCAAATTTTTTATTTGCGAGAGATAATACAAAAGTTCCATTTTATATTTCAGCCGTTGTCGTCTTTTTAAATATTTCAATATCTTTAATTTATTTTAAAGACTTAGGTTTTGTTATTATTCCAATAGCCACATCTATATCTACCTGGATTGGTGTTACGATTTATTTAGTTTTATTAACAAAATATAAATATTTTAGTTTTGAATCTGCTTTCTTTATAAATTTAATAAAAATAGTCATTTCTTTGGTAATTATGACTGTAGCACTTTATTTTTCTATAAACTTTTTTGAGGATAAGCTCATTTATAGCAATTATTACAAATCATTTTATCTTATAATGTTAGTAGTTTTTGCTGCTGGAATATATTTATTATCAGCTCGATCATTAGGAGTATTTAAAATAAAGAATTTTATAACAAACTAAAAATGAATAAAAAAAAATTAGTTTTTTCTGGTGTACAGCCTACTGGTAACTTACATCTTGGAAATTACCTTGGGGCATTAAAAAATTTTGTAAAACTTCAGGACGAAGCCGAATGTATTTATTGTGTAGTAGATTTACATGCTATTACAGTTTTTCAAGATCCTAGTGATCTTAAAAATAATATTTTGGAAACAACAGCTGGTTTTCTAGCCACTGGACTTGATTATAAAAAAAGTATTATTTTCAATCAATCGTCTGTTAGTGGTCACGCTGAACTTGGATGGATATTAAATTGTGTTTCTAAGGTTGGATGGTTAAATAGAATGACTCAATTTAAAGACAAGGTAGGAAAAGATAAAGAGAAAGCAAGCGTAGGGCTGTATATTTATCCTAATTTAATGGCAGCAGATATTTTGTTGTACAAATCAACCCATGTACCTGTTGGCGCAGATCAAAAACAACATTTAGAATTATGTAGAGATATTGCGCAAAAGTTTAATGCTGATTTTAAAAAAAATTTATTTCCTATACCAGAACCTTTAATACAGAAAGAAATGTCAAGAGTGATGAGCCTAAGAGATGGTATGGCCAAAATGAGCAAATCAGATGAATCAAACTATTCTCGAATTGACCTTAAAGACTCGGCCGATGAAATTATAAAAAAGGTAAAAAAAGCAAAATCAGACTCATCCTCGATACCAGATAATTTAAAAGTTTTATCAGAAAAGCCCGAAGCGCTAAATTTGATCAATATTTATACAAGTCTTTCCGACAGGTCATTTGATCAAACTATTAATGAATTTAAGGGTAAGGATTATTCACATTTAAAAAATAAATTATCAGAATTATTAGTTGAGGTAATTTGTCCCGTCGGTAAAGAAATTAAAAAATTATTAGAAGATAAGAGTTTTTTAGAGAAAATTTTAAGAGAAGGTACGGAAAAAGCTAAAGTTATAGCTGAGCGCAACCTGAAAGAGATAAAAAATGTTGTAGGATTTTTTTAGTTAAAAATGATATAAACAAGCATGATTACAACTGAAACAACACCAAATCCTAATTCTCTAAAATTTCTGTCAGAAAAAACTATTTCTGAAGCTGGAACTGAAGAATTTCAAAAAAAAGATTTAAATGAAATTAAAAATAATTTTGTAAAAAATCTTCTTAATTTAAAAGGTGTGGAATTAATCCTACTATCAGATAATTTTTTGTCAGTAAAAAAAACCAAGGAGATTTCTTGGGAAGTTTTAAAACCAACTGTTATTTCACATATAAACGATTATTTTCAAAAAAATGACAAACCCATTCTTACAAAAAAAACGACTAAACAAGAAAAAAATATCGATAGTAATAATGTCGAAGAAAGAATAATAAAAGTTCTAGACTCAAAAATAAGACCTGCAGTAGCTAGAGATGGTGGTGACATCAAGTTTAAATCTTTTAAAAATGGCGTTGTTCATGTAGAATTACAAGGTAGTTGTTCGGGGTGCCCAAGCTCACTTATGACTTTAAAGCAAGGAGTTCAGAATTTACTCTGTCATTATGTTGAAGAAGTAAAATCAGTGGAAGCAATCTAATATGAAAAAAGTAATTAGCTATAGACAAAAAATAATTTCATTAGCAAGAATTTATAAAATTGCGAAAGTTTTAGATGAAAATCAGAAACTCACTACTTACGAAATAGAGCTAGAACTTTTGAGGAATAAAGTTCCTATTCCATCAAGAAGAGGTTATTTCTCTCACAAAGTTATTAACGAATTCTTTAAACCCATATATAATTCTGTAAAAGAAAAGTTTGAAATTAATATAAACATTAATAAAAATATTAAGATTTTTTATAACTCTGTAAAAGACAAAGTAAGTATCAATATCTCTATAGGCAAAAGTCTAAGAAAGATATTCGAAGGTGTTAACAATTCTTTTGTTTTTGTTATCTCTAGCATCACTAACTTTTTTAAAACTATTACCAAAATTATAGTTGAGAGTTTGAACAATATTTATAATTTTAAAGTAAACGAAAAAATTATTAATAAATTTATTTTAAGAGGTGCTCTTGCATCATTTCTATTTATGTTTATTTTTGGTGGTTTTTACATTAAAGGTTATATTACAAATCTCGATTCTGTAAAAATATCTCTAGAAATAAAATCTGACAAAACTAATAAAGAAAAAGACAAATATTCAAAAAATCTAAAAAACAAAAAAGAAGAATCTAAAGAAATAGTTAAAAAACCAAAGGAAAAAAAAGCTCCTTATGACCCTGAAAACGACTATAATTTAAACACTTTAACTGTATTAAATTTATTTGAAGATTTAGACTATGATCTGGACAATGTGAGAGACTCTAAGCTTGTCAAACCAATATACTTCACTAGATTACCAAAAGATTTAGACTCAATCAGAAGTACCAAAAAAAAAAAAGAAACATTTTTAAAAATTCTTTTACCTTTAATTGTTGCTGAGAATGAAAAGATTGAAAAAAATAGAAAATATCTTTTAAAAATATTAAAGCAAAACGATAAACCGGAAAATAAAAAATGGATAAATAAAAAATACAGAAAATATAAAGTATCGAATCGAGATATTAATGAATTGATAGAGAAAATGGATGTAATTCCTATATCAATTGCTCTTGCTCAAGCAGCAAAAGAAAGTGGTTGGGGAACTTCTAGATTTGCTTTGGAGGGAAACGCTATATTTGGACAATGGACATATAAGGGAGACGGCATTGAACCTCTTGAAAAAACAGACGATCAAAATCATAAAATACTTAAATTTCCTTTGTTACGTGCTTCAGTAAAAGCTTATATAACTAATTTAAATACTCACAATGGTTACAAGGGTTTTAGAAAAAAGAGAATTGAACTACGACAGCAGAATAAACCTCTGTTAGGACAAGAACTTGTTGATGAGCTAGATAACTATGCGCAAACTGGAAAAGAATATACAAAAGTTTTAAGACAAATTATTGACCAAAATGATTTAGATGAATTCGAAACAATAGAGATTGATGATCAAAAAAATAAAAAAGAATTAAAACTTTAGTTTTTAATATCAGCAACTACAAACTGCATACCTAACCATCTCCAAGAACCATCATCTTCTCTTAGAGAACAATTTATTCTTCCTCTTTCAGTAGTGAATTTGCCAACTAGTTCAATTTTTATTTTATTGTCATCTAAAAAATTAATCTCTGATTTTCTCCATGAGTTTAACTCATTTGAATAACAATTTAATAATTTAATATTTTTTGTACTCTCAAAAAATTCTACAATTACCTCTGGAGGGTTTTGTGAGTCTTGGATATATTTTTCTTTTGGTAAAATTGACTTATATTTGAATGGTATTGTTTTAAGTATAGTTTTAAATCTATTTAATTCCCCGTATGTTTCGTTGATCGGGAATCTAGGCAACTCATAAAAATCTTTAGTTTCATCTACTACTCCTGAATGTTGGCCAAATGCATATTCAAATTTCAAATTTTTAACAATAGTTTTAAAATTATTACTATATTCTCCAAATGGATATGAAAAAAAAGGCGAATTATAACCCAAATTAATTTTAAAATCAGATGATGCTATCTTTATGTCATCTATAATTTCTTGATCGTTCATATCAACTAAATACTCATGTGAATAGCTATGATTTCCTATATGCGCAAATTTTTTCCTAGAAACTTCTTTAATTTGTTCCCAGTCCATATAACCTTTAGTTCCAACTTCTCGTGTATTAACAAATAATATGAAGGGTATTTTTTCTTTTTTTAATATCGGCCAAGCTTGTTCATAAAAAGATTTAAACCCATCGTCTATAGTTAGTAATATTTTTCTTTCTTTTTTTTTGTTTAAAAGGCTGTTTTTAAAATCTGTTGGATTAATAAATTTTAATTGTTCTTTTTTTATTAAATTTAAATGATTGATGAAATCTGCTATTTTGATATTTGTAGATGGGTATTTATTTTCCTCAAAACGATGATACATAAGGACAATAATGCCTTTATCCTCTATATTATTAGGCATTGATAATAATTGGCTAGAAGCAACCCAAAAATATAAAGAGATGATTAAAAATTGTTTAATAATTAATTGCACGGGTAAAGATGATACTATCGCATTAAAAATTGATAATAAGTTTTTTTTAAAAAGATTACAAACTAATATTATTAAGTATGAAGCTGTATCTCAAGTAGTTCTAGATTTTACAAAAGAACACAATATTGAAATAGAGGAAAAATTTTCAATTCTTGTAAATTGTGGACCTGGTAGTTTCTCAGGAATTAGAATAGCATTAGCTGTTAGTAAGGGTATTCAGCTGGTAAAAAAATTGAATATTTATGGTTATAACAGCTTTATAGTAAATGCTGCGCCATACTTAAGTAAATCAGATAAACTTATTTCGATAATAAAAACAAATAATTTTTACTATTATTCAGAGAGAAATACTGAAAAAAGTGTCAAATTTACAACTCCAAAAAAAGTCGATCCTAGTCATTTGCAAGCTAACAATTGTTTAATAGTCATACCCAAAGAACTGCAGAATGATAAAATTTTTAAAAATATTGATAAAAAAAAAGTCTGTAATGCTAAATTTGACCTTAAAAATGTTGAGATATTAATAGAAAATAATTTATTGGAAAATAAATTGATTAAACCACTATATTTAAGTTAAATTGCAATTAATATATGAATAGCATTGAAAAAAAGTGTAAAATAAAAGGTGTTAGGCTAACTGATCAAAGAAGAGTGATAGCTGAAATTATGTCCAATGCAACAGATCACCCTGACGTGGACGAATTACACAAAAGAGTAAACAAAATTGATAAAAAAATAAGTATCGCTACAGTTTACAGAACAGTAAAATTATTTGAAGAATCAGGAATAGTTGAAAAGCACGACTTCAAAGGTGGTAAAGCCAGATACGAACAATCACCGGATGAACATCATGATCATTTAATAGATATTAATAGTGGAAAAATAATTGAGTTCGTTGATAAAGATATAGAAATATTACAAAATAAAGTTGCGCAAAAATTGGGTTATAAGTTAGTAGATCACAAACTAGAATTGTATGGCTCTAAAATAAAAAAATAATTTGTCTAAAAAAATATTTATCAAAACTTTTGGTTGTCAAATGAACGAATACGACAGTAATCGTATTTTAGATTTAGTAAGACCTATTGGTTATCTTGCTACCGATAATCCATCTGAAGCGGATTGTTATATTTTAAATACTTGCCACATAAGAGAAAAAGCGACAGATAAAGTTTATCACGATATTGGAAGGTTGAAAAAAGAATTTAGAAATAAAAAAAAACCAATGCTTTTAGTTGCTGGTTGTGTTGCTCAAGCAGAAAATCAAGAAATGTTAAATCGTGAAAAATATATAGATGGGGTAGTAGGTCCCCAGTCCTATCACCAGATACCTGAAATAATAAAGAAAGTTGAAAATAAAATTGATAAACTTAATAGTACTGAATTTGAAGTAGTAGAAAAATTTGATACTTTAAATTTAATAAAAAATTCAAACACAAAAATTTCATCTTTTTTAACAATTCAAGAAGGTTGTGATAAATTCTGTCATTTCTGTGTAGTGCCATACACAAGAGGCCCAGAATTTTCTAGATCATTCGATGAAGTAATAAATGAAGCAAAACAATTAGTTGAAAATGGCTCAAAAGAAATTACACTTTTAGGTCAAAATGTTAACGCTTATAAGTATATAAGCAAGACTAATATAATTCGTTTATCCGATCTAATATTTGAATTAAATAAATTTAAAGAATTAAAAAGGATAAGGTATACAACTTCTCATCCAAAAGATGTTACAAAAGATTTAATCGAAGCCCATCAATATTGTGAAAAATTAATGCCAGTTCTTCATCTGCCCGTTCAAAGCGGTTCTTCCAATGTGCTTAATACAATGAATCGAAAGCATAATATTTCTTATTATCATGAAATTATAGAAAAACTTAAAAAAGCCAAACCAGGCATTAGATTTTCTTCAGATTTTATTATAGGTTATCCTGGCGAAACAGATGATGACTTCAATCAAACATTAAAATTAATTCAAAAAGTGAAATTTATTAATTCATATTCTTTTATCTACAGCTCTAGACCAGGAACGCCAGCATCAGACCAAGAGGATGTCGACCCAGTTATTGCAAAAAAAAGATTAGTAAAATTACAAACTGTTCTTGAAAAAAATAATTTTAATTATAAAAAAGAACTTTTAAATAAGTCCACTAAAGTACTTTTTGAAAATAAACTTAAAGATCAAAATAAATACTTTGGTAGAGACAAGTTTTTAAATGCAGTTGTAGTTGAAAGTACCCAGAATTTAACAGGTCAAATACTTGATGTAAATATTAATAATTTCAATCACAATAGTTTATTTGGAGTCATGTCATTCAAAGAAAAAAATTTTTTCGCGGCGTAAAATATGTCTGAAATAAGCAAATTAGAACAAAAACTTATAATTAAAAAAATAGACAAAGATACTTTAAATATTCAAATATTAGACAATAATATTTTGTCATTAATTGTAGGTGAATTTAATGAAAACTTAAAAAAATTAGAAAAATTGACAAAAGCTACGTTATTTTTTAGAGGCAACTCAATTACAGCAAAAGGAAGCCTTGAAAGTATTAGTATTGTTTCAGAGTCAATCAGATTTTTAATCAATAAATATCTTCTAACGAATAATATTGAAAAAAGTGATATAATTTTGTCAGTGAATAAAAATTTAGACCTAGAAAATCGCTCAAACATACAGTCTTTTGCTCAATTAATTAAAACACCAAGAAAATCAGTTATAGCCCGATCAAAAAAACAGTCTGACTATATAAAAGCACTCAGAGAAAACGATATCACTATGGCGCTAGGGCCAGCCGGAACAGGAAAGAGTTTTCTTGCCGTTTCAGTTGCTATCACTATGCTTATGGAAAAAAAAGTTGAAAGGGTTATACTTTCAAGACCAGCCGTAGAAGCAGGCGAAAAACTCGGTTTTCTTCCTGGTGATATGAAGGAAAAAGTCGACCCATATTTAAGACCTCTCTATGACGCCTTATATGAATTATTTGGTTTTGAAAAAATAGATAAAAAAATAGAGTCTGGAGAAATTGAAATTGCCCCATTGGCTTTTATGAGAGGCAGAACTTTAAAAAATTGTTTTGCTATTTTAGACGAAGCGCAAAACGCTACCGCAACGCAAATAAAAATGTTTTTAACTAGAATAGGAGAAAATTCAAAGCTAGTTGTTAATGGAGATCCTTCTCAAGTAGATCTAATTAACAAAAATCATTCAGGTTTAATAAAATCTAAAAATATACTAAGCCAAATTGAAGAAATAAAAATTATAGAGTTTGATCACACGGATGTAGTAAGACATCCTCTAGTATCAAAAATCATCAAGGCTTATCAAAAAAAAGCTGATGATCAAAGCTGATGTATTAATTACCAATAAAGATTGGAAAAAATTTATTAGGTCTCCACACATCTATATAAATAAAAAACTAAAAAAAATTGATAAAAAAATTAAATTATTTAATAATAATGATTACAATTTTACACTTTTACTTTCCGGAAGTTTAGAAGTTAAAAAATTAAATACTAAATTTAGAAAAAAAAATAAAACTACAGATATTCTATCTTTTCCTTTTCATGAAAAAAAACCTTTGATTAAACTCTTTAAGAAAAAGAGAAGAAGAATTTATCTAGGTGATATAGCTGTTAATTTAAATAAAATAAAAAAAAAACTGACTAATGATAATTTTTATTTCAGTTTTGATAAAATTTGGATTCATGGACTAGCTCATTTGTTAGGTCATCGTCATAAATCAAATCTTGATTTTTCAATAATGAACAAATTAGAGACTAAATTATTAAAAATTATTAAATAATATGATCTTAAAATTTTTAAGCAGTAGATTATTTTTAATCTTTTTATTTCCTTTTATTTTAGGCACGTTGACAGTTTTTAGTTTTCAACCTTTTAATTTAAGTTATATAAATTTTTTAATACTACCTATTTTGTTTCTACTCACTGTTTATGCTCAAAAAAAATCTAAAAATACTTATAGAAAAAAACCCTATCTACTAAATTTATTTTTTATTGGTTATTTATTTGGTGTCGGTTTTTTTCTTTCAGGTATCCACTGGATATCTCACTCACTCACTTTTGATGAAATTTTTAAATTTTTAGTTCCGGTGGCAATAATTGGCTTGCCTATATTTCTTGGACTTTTTTTTGGTTTGGCTAACTTAATTGTTGGCCCATTTTTAAAAAATAACTTTACATCTATTATATTATTTTCGAGCTCATTTGCTTTTATGGATTATGTTAGAGCTAAAATTTTATCTGGCTTTCCTTGGAATATTTGGGCTTACACTTGGTCTTGGAAACCCGAAGTATTACAATCATTATTTTATATTGGTTTCTTTTCTTTTAATTTACTTTGCATTATTGTTTATTGTTCACCTCTTTTACTAATTTTTAAAAAAAGAATTAACTTTTTTTTATTTTTTACTATTAGTTTATTATTTTTTGGTAATTATATTTATGGATCTTCAATAATAAAAAAAAATGATAAAAATTTTACAGAATTAAACTTAAATCTAGAAAACTCAATTTATACAAAAATTATTTCACCGAGTTTTGATTTAAAATATAATTTATCCAACGATGAGTTAAGTGAGAATATATCTAATCTAATAAAATATAGTGACCCTGACAAAATCAAAAAAACCTTATTTATTTGGCCGGAAGGAGCTTTTACAGGCTTTAATTTTGAACAAATAAAGGAATACAGAGCCTTATTTGAAGAAGCTTTCTCAGATAATCATCTTATATTATTTGGTTCCAATACTGCTCAAGAAAGTTCAGATGGTATAAATATTTTTAATAGTCTAGTTGTTGTTAATAATAAGCTAAATATTGTTTATCAATACAATAAAATTAAATTAGTGCCATTTGGTGAGTTCTTACCTTATGAGAATATTTTAAATAAATTTGGAGTAAAAAAAATTACCGAGGGTTATGGCTCATTTTCTAAAGGATCTACATATGATACATTCAAATATGACAATTTAAATATGTTACCTTTAATTTGTTATGAAATAATTTTTCCCGAATTAAATCCTAACCAAAAGAACATTATCGTAAATATATCCGAAGACGCTTGGTTTGGTAGCACAATCGGACCCAGTCAACATTTTGCTAAAGCAATTTTTAGAGCAATAGAAAACAATGTTTATTTAGTAAGATCAGCTAATAAAGGTTTTAGCGCTTTTGTGGATAATAAAGGTGTAGTAAAAAAGCTTTTAAAGCCAAATGAGAGAGGTGTAATAGAACTTGACGTTCCAATTATAAACAATTCCAAAAAAAAATATAAATTTAATTTGATCTTTTTTGTGCTTTTATTTACATGTGTTTCTACTTTTATAATCTTTAAAAAAAATGAATAAAAATAATTATCTTTTTACCAGCGAGTCAGTTTCTGAAGGCCACCCAGATAAAGTTTGTGATAGAATTTCAGATATGGTCGTTGACTCTTTCTTATCAAAAGATCCTTTTTCTAGAGTAGCCTGTGAAACCTTAACAACAACAAATAAAGTAGTTCTAGCTGGAGAAATACGAGCACCTGAAATCAAAAAAGAGGAATTAATTCAAAAAGTTAGGAATTGCATAAAAGATATAGGTTACGACCAAGATGGCTTTAGCTGGAAAGAGACAACAAATATAGAGTCTCATCTACATTCACAGTCTTCTGATATAGCCATGGGCGTTGACTCTAAAGACAACAAAGATGAAGGGGCTGGAGACCAGGGAATAATGTTTGGTTATGCTTGTAATGAGACAGAAGAGCTGATGCCAGCACCAATTCACTATTCACACAAAATATTAAGATTGATGGCGGAAGATAGAAAAAAAGGTTCTTTAATAGGAATAGAGCCAGATTCCAAAAGCCAAGTTACAATGAAATATGAAAATGGTATACCGACAAAAGTGACGTCTGTTGTAATCTCAACTCAACATTCAAAAGATCTAAACCAAGAACAAGTTAGAGGCCTTATCTATCCATATATTAAAAAATCTATTCCCGAGAAACTACTCAAAGAATTGAAAGATAAAGAAGTTTATATTAATCCAACAGGTCAATTTATTATTGGTGGACCAGATGGTGATACAGGACTTACTGGAAGAAAAATTATAGTTGATACTTATGGAGGTGCTGCTCCACATGGTGGAGGAGCATTTTCTGGAAAAGACCCAACCAAAGTTGACAGATCTGCAGCTTACGTTGCTAGATACTTAGCAAAGAACGTAGTAGCAGCTGGGGTTTCAAACAAGTGTTTGATTCAATTGGCTTATGCAATTGGAGTCTCAAAACCTCTTTCAATTTATGTAAAACTAGAAGAAAAAGACGAAGAAAAAAACGAAGATCTAAAAATAAAAATTGAAAAGAATTTTGATTTATCACCCAGAGGAATTAGAGAATTATTGGGTTTAAATAAATCTATTTATGAGGCAACATCAGCTTATGGACACTTTGGAAGAAACCCAACTAACAAAGGCGAATTTTCTTGGGAAAAAACTGACAAAACGAGTATTTTTAAAATGTGACCTTGAAAAAGCCTTAAATTTTCATTAAAAGTACTAAAATTAAATATGTTTACAAAATGGGCTTAAGCCCATTTTTTTTTGGAGCAAACAAAAAAAAGGGATAAATGCTTAATAGAGGTTTAGATAAAGTAGAGTTACTAAGAATAGTTGAGGCTGTCGCAAACGAAAAATCTATTGATAAAGAGATAGTTTTAGAGTCCATGGAAAGTGCTATACAAAAAGCTGCTTTAACAAAATTTGGAGCTGAAAATAATATTAGAGTAGTTATTGATAGAATTACGGGCGATATAAAAATTCAAAAAGTTTTAGATATAGTTGAGGACGTTGAAGACTCAAGTAAACAAATAATTTTAAATGACGCAAAGTCTATTGATAAAAAAAATAAAGATTTAAAAATTGGTGATCAAATATTTGAAGATTTGCCTCAAATTGATTTTGGAAGAATTGCAGCACAAAGTGCTAAACAGGTTATAAGTTTAAGAGTAAAAGAAGCTGAGAAAAATAGACAGTATGAAGATTTTATTGAAAAACAAGGTCAAATTTTAAGTGGAATTATAAAAAGATTAGAATATGGAAATGTTATTATAGATTTGGGAAAAGCCGAGGGAGTGATAAAAAAAGATGAATTAATCCCGAGAGAGATATTAAAAACAGGTGATCGTGTAAAAGCCTATTGTTACGAAGTAAAGAAAGAACTCAAAGGTCATCAAATATTTTTATCACGCGCGCACCCACAATTTTTAGCTAAACTATTTTTTCAAGAAGTGCCTGAAATTTATGAGGGAGTTATTGAAATTAAAGCTGTGGCGAGAGATCCAGGTAGTAGGGCCAAGATTTGTGTTTTTTCAAGTGAAAGTTCAATTGATCCAGTTGGAGCCTGTGTTGGTATGAGAGGAAGTCGAGTTCAAACTATAGTTAACGAACTTCATGGTGAAAAAATTGATATTATTAAATGGACCGAAGATTTACCAACTTTAATTTCCGAGTCTTTATCTCCAGCAGAAATTCAAAAAGTGTTAATTGATAAAGACAATAAAAGAATAGATGTAATACTTACAGAAGAAAATTTGAGTAAAGCCATTGGAAGAAGAGGTCAAAATGTTAGACTTGCATCTAAATTGACTAATTATGAAATCGACATTTTAACAGACAAAGAAGATTCTGAAAGAAGGCAAGCTGAATTTAAAGAAAGAACAGAAAATTTAGTTAAGAGCTTAGAAGTAGATGAAACATTAGGTCAACTTTTAGTCTCAGAAGGCATGCAAAGTATTGAAGAAATAGCCCAAGCTAGCCCAGAAGACATTATTAAAATAGAAGGCATAGATGAAGCAACTGCAAGTGAACTAATTAATAGATCAAAAGAAAATTTAATTAAGGAAAAGGAAGAAATATCTAAAAGATTAAAGGAACTAGGCATGGAAGACGGTTTAGTAAACCTCAAGGGTATTACGCAAGGTATGTTAGTACTACTTGGTCAGAGAAATATTAAAAAATTGAGTGATTTTGCCGATCTTTCATCTGACGAGTTAATTGGAGGCTTCGACGAAGTAAAAGGTAAAAAAATTAGGATAGAAGGATATTTAGAGGAATTTTCTCTTTCAAGAGAAGAGGCCGATCAAATGATCATGGCTGCTAGGGAGATTGTATTTAAATAAAACATTAATGGCAGACCAAAAGAACAAAAAAAAAACCTTAACCATTTCAACAGGAACATCCAAAAAAATTGATATTTCATCTATTTCACGTGATGGGAAAAAAACATTTTCTATAGAAAAGAAAACTCCCTTTAAACCCTCTAGAACTGGTAAGCCACCATCTGGGCAAGGGTCTTTTAAAAGAAATGAGCCAGCTAAAAAAAATATTGTTAGAAATTTTGTTGAACAACAAGCAACAAAAAATTTTATTAAAAAAGAAGAGAAAGCTCCCTCAAAAGCAAAATTAAAGCTTAAAGATCCTTTATCTTCAAAAAGAGAATTTAAGTTAACTGTTTCAAGAGCAATGAATGTTGAAGAAGTTGAAATAAAACAAAGAAGTTTAGCTTCAGTGAAAAGAGCAAGGTTAAAGGAAAAAAAATCAGATAGTACTGATGAAAAAAAAGAGACGGTAAAAGTAATTAAAAATGTAAATATTCCTGAACAAATTACAATTCAAGAACTTTCTAATAGAATGGCTGAAAGATCAGCGGAAGTAATTAAATTTTTATTTAATATGAAGGTTGTTGCAACAATAAATCATATTATCGATAAAGATACAGCTGAATATATTGTAAAAGAATTTGGACACAATCCAATTATTGAAACAGCGCCTGGAATAGAAATAAATAAAAAGAAAAATCAACTTGAGGGAAAAATAGAAAAAAGACCTCCAGTTGTCACAATTATGGGGCACGTCGACCATGGTAAAACTTCTCTACTTGATGCCCTGAGAGACGCTAATGTTGTCTCGGGAGAGCATGGTGGGATTACACAGCACATTGGAGCCTATCAAGTTAAAACAAAAAAGAATGATATTATAACTTTTATTGATACTCCAGGTCATGCTGCCTTTACAGAAATGAGAGCTCGTGGATCAAAAATTACAGATATAGTTATTTTAGTCGTTGCTGCCAATGATGGAATAATGCCTCAGACAATTGAAGCAATACAACATTCAAAAGCTGCAAATGTGCCAATAATTGTGGCAATTAATAAATGTGACCTACCAGATAAAAATATAACTAAAATTAAAAACGACTTAATGAAATATGAATTAATTGCTGAAGATTTTAGCGGTGACACTTTATTTGTTGAAGTGTCAGCTACGCAAAAACTAAACTTAGAAAAGTTAAAAGAAAGCATTTTACTTCAATCTGAAATGTTAGATCTTTCTGCATCTTTTACCGGTTCAGCTACTGGTGTGGTTATAGAGTCAAAAATAGACAAAGGTAAAGGCCCTGTTTCAACAGTATTAATAGCTAACGGATTATTAAAAAAAGCAGATTATTTTGTATGTGGAAACACCTACGGCAAAATAAGAGCGATGATAAATCACGAGGGAAAAATTGTTAATGAAGCGTTTCCTTCTATGCCGGTAGAAATATTGGGTATGAATGAGTCGGTTTCTGCTGGAGCAGAGTTTGCAGTTACAGAGAATGAAGAGAAAGCAAAAGAAATTTCTGAATTTAATAAAAGTAGTTCTGGTGTCGTTAAAGCAGTTGTTAAAGATAAGACATCTATCTTTGATAATGTAAGCAACAAAGAAGAATTAAATATAATTATTAAATCAGATGTTCAGGGTTCAAGTGAAGCTTTAAAAAATGCTATTAATAAAATTGAACATCCAGAAGTAAAAGCAAACATTATTTTATCTGACATAGGAATGATCAATGAATCAGATGTTTCTCTAGCAAAAGCATCGAAAGCACTTTTAATCGGCTTCAATGTTAAACCTAATAGCCAAGCTAAAAAATTAGCAGAACAACAACACATAGAGATAAAATTTTTTAATATAATTTACGAAGTATTAGAGTTAGTTGAAAAAAATCTTTCAGGCTTGCTGGAACCAGAAGTTAAAGAAACTGTTATTGGTACAGCAGAAATATTAAAAGTATTCAAAGTTTCTGATGCAGGAAAAATTGCTGGCTCAAAAGTTACAGATGGTGAAATAACAAATAAAGCAAAAGCTAGAATAGTTCGTGATGGAGCAGTAGTCTATACAGGTGAAATTTTGACTATTTTTAGAGAGAAGAATCAAGTTAAGGAAGTTAAGAATGGTGTAGAGTGTGGAATTAGTCTTAAGGATTTTATTGATTTTAAAGAAAAAGATATAATAGAAGCTTTTCTTTCTGAAAAAATAGATAGGCAAATATAATGGGTAAAGGTAGAGCTGCACCCGCATATTCACAAAGACAATTGCGCGTAGGAGAATTAATTAAACAAAACATTGGAGAAGTTTTTATAAGAAATGAAGCAAAAATTTTAGCTCTAAATACTAGCGTAATAACAGTTACTGAGGTGAAGATGACACCTGATCTAAAAACTGCAAGAGTTTATGTGATACCTCTAGGAGGTGTAGAGACTAAAAAAACAGTAAGTATCTTGACTGAGTTCTCACATCTTGTTAGAAAAGCACTATCAAAAAAACTTGATATAAAGTTTCTTCCTAAACTTGCATTTGTAGAAGATAATTCTTTTGAATATGCTGAAAAGATAGAAAGAATAATTAATATTAATAAAAAAAATGATAAAGAAAAAAACAGAAACAATTAAAACATTAGCCATTCACGACAAAGATGTAGGTTCTGCTGAAGTTCAGGTCGGATTATTAACCGACAAAATAAAAAAACTTTCAGAGCACTTTAAGAAATTCAAGAAAGATAAACATTCTACAATGGGTTTAACAAAATCAGTTAATCGAAGAAAAAAATTATTAGCTTATCTGAAGAAAAAAAATACTGAATCATACAATAAAGTAATTAAACAACTAAATTTAAGGAAATAATGTTCAAGATACACAAAGAAGAAATAGAAATTAATGGAAAAAAAATAACTCTAGAGACAGGAAAAATTGCAAGACAAGCTGATGGTGCAATTATAGCAACATGTGGTGAAACAGTAGTTATAGCTACAGTAGTTGGAGCTAAAAAACTTAGAGATGGTCAGGATTTTTTCCCTCTATCAGTTAATTACCAAGAAAAATATTATGCTGCTGGAAAAATTCCAGGCGGATATTTCAAAAGAGAGGCAAGACCAACTGAATCCGAACAATTAATCTCAAGATTAATAGATAGACCAATTAGACCTTTGTTTCCATCAAGCTTTATGAATGAAGTTCAGTTACTGCCGACGGTTCTATCTTATGATGGAGAAAATCAAGCTGATGTCCTTTCTATTATTGCATGCTCAGCAGCGTTAGCTATTTCTGGGTTACCCTTTGGCGGACCTATTGCTGCAAGTAGAGTTGGTTTTAAAGATGGCAAATATTTATTAAACCCAACCCCAAAAGAGTTAGAAGAATCTTCATTAGATCTAGTTGTAGCAGGAACTAAAGATGCAGTTTTAATGGTGGAGTCTGAAACTTCAGGTCTTACTGAAAAAGAAATGTTAGCTGCTGTTAAGTTTGGACATGAAAATTTTGTACCTATTATTGAAGCTATAGAAAAGTTAGCAAAAAAAGCTGGCAAGCCTAAATGGGAAGTTGAAATTAAAGATCATTCAGAGGTCAAAACAAAAATTGTAAAAACCTTTGAGGCTGATTTAAGAAAAGCTTTTAAAGAAATTGACAAGAAAAAAAGATCAACTGCAATTTCAGAAATAGACTCAAAATGTAAGGAAATGTTCGCTGATGATGAAAATATAAATGAAAATGAAGCAATGGCTCAATTGAAGTCACTAGAAAAAGATATTGTTAGAACAGCAATTTTAAAAGACAAAAAGAGAATAGACGGAAGAGGTCTGTCTGATGTAAGACAAATTAAATGTGAAGTTGGTGTATTGCCAAGAACTCATGGTTCAGCTTTATTCACTAGAGGAGAAACCCAAGCTTTAGTAGTAACCACATTAGGAACATCAGATGATGAACAAAGAGTGGAGAGCTTAAACGGTATGCAAAGAAACAGATTTATGTTGCATTATAATTTTCCTCCTTTTTCAGTGGGAGAATGTGGCAGAATAGGAACTGGTCGAAGAGAAGTGGGTCATGGAAAATTAGCATGGAGAGCAATTAACTCCTCATTACCTAAATCAGAGAACTTTCCTTACACTCTAAGAGTTGTATCAGAAATTACAGAGTCAAATGGGTCTTCATCAATGGCTACAGTTTGTGGAACTTCACTAGCTCTTATGGATGCCGGTGTTCCAATGAAAGAACCAGTCGCAGGTATTGCCATGGGTTTAATTAAAGAAGGGGAAGATTTTTCAGTATTATCGGATATTTTAGGAGACGAGGATCACTTGGGAGATATGGACTTTAAAGTAGCTGGAACTAAATCAGGGATAACTTCTCTTCAAATGGATATAAAAATTACAGGAATAACTTTTGAGATTATGGAAAAAGCTTTGGATCAAGCGAAAGCTGGAAGAGAGCACATCTTAGAAGAAATGAACAAAGCTTTAAAAACTTCAAGAACTGAATTTTCTAAACATACACCCAAAATGGAAACTGTTACAGTTGATAAAAAAGATATAGCAACCGTTATTGGAAAAGGTGGAGCAACCATTAGAGAGATTGTTGAAAAATCAGGAGCCAAAGTAGATGTAAAAGATACAGGAGAAGTAACTGTTTCAGCTCCAGATGAAGAATCAAGAAAAATTGCAATCGATATTATAAAAAGTTTAGTAGCTAAAGCTGAAGTAGGTAAAATCTATAAAGGCAAAGTTGTAAAAGTAATGGAGTTTGGCGCTTTTGTTAATTTTCTTGGAAAACAAGATGGTCTAGTTCATATTTCTGAACTTGCTGCAAAACGAGTAGAAAAAGTTGGTGATGTCGTTAAAGAAGGTGATGAAGTTTCAGTTAAAGTTCTGGGTTTTGACAGAGGAAAAGTTAAGCTTTCAATTAAGCAGGCTGTTTAATTAATTTTTGATATTTTTAGGATCTGGCATGCCAACTTTATTATATCCAGCATCAACATAGTGAATTTCACCTGTAACTCCACCAGCAAGGTTACTAATAAGATATAAGGCTGAGTTTCCTACATCGTGGATATCAACATTTCTCTTTAAAAAAGAGTGATCTTCATTCCATTTGTATAAAAATTTTGCATCTCCAATAGCGGAAGCTGCAAGTGTTTTAATTGGCCCTGCACTTATTGCGTTTACTCTAATACCTTTAGCTCCTAAGTCTCGTGCTAAATATTTTACACTTGCTTCTAGCGCAGACTTACAAACTCCCATTACATTATAGTTTGGAATAGCCTTTGTTGACTCATAAGTTAAAGTTAACATACTCCCACCTTCTTTCATTATTTTTGAGGCTTCTTTCGAGACTTCTGTAAAAGAGAAACAAGAAATCAACATACTTCTTAAAAAATTTTCTCTTGTCGTATTTAAGTATTCACCTGATAATTCTGATTTATCCGAAAATGCAACAGCATGTACAACAAAGTCAATTTGACCCCATTGAGTTTTAATATCTTCAAAAAGCTTTATTATTTCTTCTTTTTTTTCAACATCACAACTAAAAGTGGCCTTTGAATTTAATTTTTCTGCTAGTGGAATAACTCTTTTTTTTAAAGCATCACCAAGATAAGTAAACGCCAGTTCAGCTCCAGCTTCCGCGAGTTTTTGTGATATCCCCCATGCTATAGATCTTTCATTTGCAACGCCCATTATTAGGCCTTTTTTACCTTTCATTAAGCTCATAAATTATACTTTCTCAAAAACTAAAGTTGCGTTTGTGCCACCGAAACCAAAGCTATTAGACATGACCGCATTTAAAGTGACCCCAGTTTCAGTTTTAGTGACTATAGGATATTTTTTTGCCTCCTCATCCATGTCAACTATATTTGCAGAGGCTGCTATGAAATTATTTTTCATCATTATCAAGGAATAAATAGCTTCATGCACAGATGTAGCGCCGAGAGAATGGCCAGCCAAAGATTTTGTTGAACTTATTTTAGGTTTGTAATCACCAAATGCTTCTCCGACTGCTTTTAATTCTGTTATATCTCCAACAGGAGTTGAAGTGCCATGAGTATTTATATAATCAATTTTATTTTTTGCAGTACTTAAAGCCATTTTCATACATCGAACGGCTCCTTCTCCAGAAGGTGCTACCATATCGTAACCATCTGATGTAGCGCCATAGCCCGTAAGTTCTGCGTAAATTTTTGCACCTCTTGCTTTTGCGTGTTCATATTCCTCTAAAACAACTACTCCACCACCGCCTGATATAACAAAGCCATCTCTAGTTTTATCATAAGGTCTTGAAGCCTTTTCAGGAGTATCGTTATATTTCGATGATAACGCTGTCATTGCATCAAACATTGCGGTCATTGCAAAATGAACTTCATCACTTCCTCCTGCAAAAATAATTTTTTGTTTACCTAGCTGGATTAACTCCATTGCATTACCTATACAGTGCCCACTGGTTGCACAAGCAGAGCTAATTGTATAATTGACACCTTTTATTTTAAAAGGAACTGCTAAAGTTGCAGAAGCTGTACTAGACATAGTTCTAGGCACAACAAAAGGACCCATTCTTTTAGGACTTTTCTGTCTCGTCTTGTCAGCTGCTAAAATTACATTTTCTATTGAAGGACCTCCAGAACCCATAATCATCCCAGTAGTAAAATTACTTATATCTTTTTCTTCTAGCCCAGAGTCTTTTACAGCTTGGTGCATAGCTATAAAATTATAAGCTGAACCTGGGCCCATAAATCTTATAAATTTTCTATCAACATGATCTTCAAGTTTAATATTTGGCTTGCCGTGTACATGACTTTTTAAGTTATATTCTTTATATTCTTCCGAAAATGTAATTCCTGATTTAGAATTTAAAAGAGACTTATAAACTTCATCTTGATTGTTTCCAAGACAAGAGACCACACCAACACCTGTTACGACTACTCTTTTCATGATTTAAACAATCCTACTTTTAAATTTTCTGCTTTATAAATTATTTTATCATCTGCACTTAAAATACCATTAGCTAGCCCCACTGCAGTTCCTTCTTTTCTTAATATTCTTTTCATATTGATTTCATAAGTTGCCATCTTTACTTTCTTCAAAACCTCACCAGTAAATTTTACTTCATTTACACCTAACGCTCGACCTTTTCCTGGTTCTCCTAACCACCCTAAATAAAACCCAACTAGTTGCCACATGGCATCGAGGCCAAGACAACCTGGCATGACTGGATCATCTTTAAAGTGACAGTTAAAAAACCACATATCGGTTTTTATGTCCAGTTCAGCTTTTATAAGACCTTTTTTAAAATTTCCACCGGTGGCTGTAATTTCTGTAATACGATCAAACATCAACATAGGTGGTAAAGGTAGCTTTGCATTTCCTTCGCCAAAAAGCTTACCATTTCCACAGTCAATTAATTCGTTGTAATTATAATTATTTTTTTGCATAATTTATCTTGATATACATATTAATTATATATTAATAAAGCAAACGAGAGACAAAAAATCACAGTTATTTA
>JADHRF010000015.1 GCA_016777565.1 Pelagibacteraceae bacterium | reverse complement strand
AAAAATCAAATTAATGATGATTTTGTCTATTTTATATTACATACTCAATTTTAATGACAAAAAAATCTAAAATTGACCATTACACAGATAAAGAAGCATTGGACTTTCATACACAAGGAAAGTCTGGCAAAATTGAGATTATTTCATCAAAATCTTTAACAACAAAAAGAGATCTGTCTTTAGCCTATTCACCGGGTGTAGCTGTTCCCGTCAAAGAAATCGCAAAAAATCCTGAGGCAGCCTATGATTACACAAGTAAAGGTAATTTAGTGGCGGTAATCAGTAATGGTTCTGCGATTCTAGGACTTGGAAATTTAGGGTCTTTAGCATCTAAACCTGTGATGGAGGGTAAATCAGTTTTGTTTAAAAGATTTGCCGATATAGACTCTATAGATATTGAGGTTGATAGCTCAGACGCTAGTGAAATTATTAAAACTATAAAAAATATAGGGAATACTTTTGGTGGTATTAATTTAGAAGATATTGCGGCACCAGATTGTTTTATTATTGAACAAAAACTTAAAGAATTATTAGATATTCCCGTTTTTCATGACGACCAACATGGTACTGCTATTATAACAACTGCAGCATTAATAAATGCTTTAGATATAAGTAAAAAAAAAATAAATGATGTTAAAGTAGTTGTCAATGGAGCAGGTGCATCAGCTATTGCTTGTACAAATTTATTTAAACTTTCTGGAGTAAAAAATGAAAATGTGATTATGTGCGATAGGTTGGGTGTTATATATAAAGGTAGAGAAAAAGTTGATCAGTTTAAGTCTGCACACGCTATTGAAACTAAACTCAGAACTCTTACAGAAGCTATAAAGGGTGCTGACGTTTTTTTAGGTTTATCTGCCAAAGATGTGGTGACCAAAGACATGATTAAATCGATGGGAAAAAATCCTATTATTTTTGCCTGCGCTAACCCTGATCCAGAAATTAAGCCTGAACTAATTGATGAGGTAAGATCTGACGCTATCGTTGCAACAGGTAGATCTGATTATCCAAATCAAGTAAATAATCTTATTGGCTTTCCTTATATTTTTAGAGGCGCATTAGATGTTAGGGCAAAAGAAATCAATGAAGAAATGAAGGTTGCAGCGGCAAAAGCTATTGCTCAATTAGCTAGAGAAGAGGTGCCTGATGAGGTTATTGCAGCATATGGTGGAGAAAGACCAAGATACGGTAAGGAGTATATAATACCATCAACTTTTGATCCACGATTAATTAGTGTAATCCCAGCTGCAGTTGCAGAAGCTGCTATGAAATCAGGTGCAGCTAGGAAAAAAATTAGCGATCTAGAAGAATATAAAGAGGACTTATCTCTTAGATTAGATCCTTCGATGAATATTATGCAAAATATAAATGTTCAAATAAGAAAATCTCAAAAAAAAGTTGTATTTGCAGAAGGAGAAGACCCGAATATTTTAAAAGCAGCTGTAGCTTTTAAAAATAGTAAATTAGGAGTACCTATCCTAATTGGAAAAGAGGAAAGAGTTAAAGAACAATTAAAAAATATAGGACTAGATGAGAATTTTAATATTGAAATTGTAAGTTCAAAAAATACTGAAAAAAGAGAAAAGTATACAAAGCATTTATATAAAAAACTTCAAAGAAGTGGAATGCTGGAGAGAGAATGTGATCATTTAATTAGAAATGACAGAGTGACTTGGGGATCATGTATGGTCGCATGTGGAGATGCCGATGCTATGGTTACAGGTGGAACAAGGCATCACGCTGCCACTATAGAAAAATTAAGTAAGGTAGTAGACTCTAGACCTGGAGAAATAATTTTTGGTTTAACAATGTTAGTTTCAAAAGGTAGAACAGTTTTTATATCTGATACAAATGTTCACGATAATCCGACAGCAGAACAGCTTGTTGAAATAGCAATCTCAAGTACAAGAGTAGCAAGGCTATTTGGCTTTGATCCTAAGGTTGCTTTTTTATCTCACTCAACTTTTGGCAAACCAGCAACGGTTAGGACCAAGCATGTGAGAGAAGCTATTGAATTAATGAAAACTAAAAAAGTAGATTTTGATTTTGACGGTGAAATGCAACCAGATGTGGCTTTAGATCCAAAATACAAAGAAACTTATCCATTTTCAAAAATTGTCGGTAATGCAAATATTTTAATTATGCCAGCTCTTCATAGTGCATCTATATCAGTAAAAATAATGAAAACATTTGGAGGTGCTAGATTAATTGGACCACTGTTAATTGGATTAGGACTTCCAATTGAGATTGCTCCTTTACGATCGTCACCTTCTGAAATTTTAAATCTCGCTTCTATAGCTGCTTATTCTTCTGAGGTTATTGATTACAAAAATTAAACTTTATTTCTACTAAGTTCAGAAACTAAATAAATAGCCGGTATGACTTTTTCTACGTCAAATATTTTATTAGCTTCTTCTATAACTTTTTTTTTTTCTTCATTGTCCATAGCGATACCAAAAATATAAATATTTTTATTAATAGTTTCTAAAGTGTAGTTATTAGATTTAATTGATTTATTAAAAATCAGAGCTGTTCTGAGCTGTGATGTTATTAAAACATCTTTTGCAGTACTTTTAAAATTAGATTGACCCTTGATTGTAATAGCATTTTTAACTGACCTGACCCCCTTTGTTTCCCAAGCCAATTTGGTAATTTTTATTTTTTCCTCAGCTTCACTTACTTTACCTGTAAGGAAAATACGACCATCTAGAACTTCCACCTGCACAGAAAGAAAATATTTTTTTTCAGTTAGTGTTAATCTAGCAACTAGATTTTTTTGCATTAAAGTATCATCAATTTGCATGCCTACAGTTCTAGGATCAAAACCAATAGAAACTCCCTTACCAAATGTTCCAAGATTATTCTTAGCACACCCAAACAAGACAAGAGTCAACACAAAAAAACTAATTATTTTTTTTATCATTTTTTATTTTTAAACAAATATCATAAATTTTTTTTTTTGATATTTTTTCTTTTTTTGCTATTAGTTCCACAACATCTTTCATGCTATATTTTTTAAGGTAATTGTTTGCTTGTTTCACAATTTCAGCATTTGTTAGTAATTTATTATTAATATAAATTTTTGATAATACAACAGTTAATTCTCCTTTTGGTTCTGTTTTAAAAAGTTTAATCTCACTAATTTTTTCTCTATAAAAAGTTTCATGCATTTTACTGATTTCACGAGCAATTAGAATATCTCTATCAAGAAAATTTTCTTTAAAGAATTTTAGATAAAAATTAATTTTAATTCCTGGAATAAAAAATACTAATGAAAAATCTATATCTTTTAATTTATTTATTGTTTTAAGAAGATCGTTCTCTGTTTTAGGTAGGAAGCCATAAAAAAGAAATTTATCCTCAAATCCTGATACCGAGACAGCAGTAGTTATTGCGGAAGGACCAGGCATAGGAAAAATATTAATCCCTTTTTCAATACATTTTTTAATTAATAAAAGACCTGGGTCTGAAAGCACTGGAGTTCCAGCATCTGAAATTAAAGTCAAAATTTTGCCCTCATTTAAGTATTCAATAATATTTTGCAATTTTTTATGTTCATTAAATTTATGATAAGAAATCAATTTTTTTTTAATTTTATAATGATTGAGTAACTTTAAAGACCTTCTCGTATCTTCGCATAAAATTATGTCAGATTTTTTAAATACTTCTAGAGATCTTAATGTAATATCGTCTAAATTTCCTATAGGAGTTGATACGATGTATAGTCCAGAATTAAATGTACCCATAAAAAATGATTAAAATAATTATTACATTTTTATCTTATATATTTCTAATATTTAATACGAGCTTAGTCGCTAATGAAAATGATGATAAACTTAGGGTTGGTTTGCTTGCTCCTTTTAGTGGAGAGTATAAGAGTCTTGGTGAATCTTTGTTACTATCTACTCAGCTTGCTCTTGATGAAATAGATAATGATAATATTATTGTTATTCCGAGAGACAGTGGATCTAATGATAAAGAAAGATTAAACCGAGCGATAGAAGAGATAATTAATAGTGGTGCAAAAGTTATTATTGGCCCTATGACATCATCTTACTTCAATGAATTAAAAAAATACAAAAATACAATTTTTATTTCTTTGTCGAATAAGGAACCTAAAATTTCCAACAATGTTATAAATATAGGTATAAGTTTAGAGTCTCAATTAAAAGCTATTGAAAAATTTTTACTTAAGGAGAAAAGGGAGAAAACTGTAATTTTATACCCAAAAAATGAATATGAAAAATTTATAGATGAAAAAATTAAACAAATTAAATTAAAAAATTATAAAGTTTTTAAATATAATTCTGATCCAAGAGTACTTACGGGTGAAATAGAAAAATTAACCAACTACAATCAAAGAAAAAAAAATTTAGAAAAACGAAAAAATAGTTTAAAAAAACTAGATGATGATCGTTCTAAAAGGGAACTAGTAATTTTAGAGAGACTTTTTACTTTAGGAAAAGTTAATTTTGATTCTGTTATTGTTATTGATTTTGGAAATAGTTTAAAAAGTGTATTATCATCATTAATTTATACTGATGTTGATGACTCTTCGGTTCTTGTTACAACTGTTAATCAATGGTTTGATGAAAGTATTTTCAGAGAAAATTTAATTAAAAATTTATATTTTCCATCAGTTGATATGAAAAAATTCAAAAAATATAATGAAAATTATTTTAAATCATTTGGAATTAGACCAGATGAAATAACTATTTTAGCTTATGATGCTTTAGGTTTAATACATTACATATGGAAAAAGAATAATGGTATCAATACAATTAATGATTTTTTTATTAAAGAAAAAATTAAAGGTAAAATTGGGACTTTTAATTTTAAAGAGAGAAAAGTATTTCAAGAATTAAAAATATACAAAACAGATAAAGATAAGTTTAAAGAATATTAATTTTTTTTTTCATTTTTTTAAAAGCTAAAAATCGATGATCCATTAGCATTTTTTTCTTTTTACTCATCTGACCAAAAGTTTTCTTGGTACCTTTAGGAATAAAAATAGGATCGTAGCCAAATCCATTTTTACCTTTTGGTCTATCTGAAATCTTTCCTTCAATAATTCCTTCTGCTGTAATTATTTTATTATTTTTATAACAAAAGGAAAGACTGCAAATAAATTTAGCTTTAACATTTTTTATTTTTTTGTTTCTATTTTTTTTTTTAATAAGGTCTAATATTTTTTTTCCAGCTTGGTTAAAATTTCCATATTTTTTAGCCCATCGAGCCGAATAAATACCTGGTTGATTATTAAGACAGTCTATACACAAACCAGAGTCGTCTGAGAGAGTAATGATTTTAGATTTGTTAAAGAAATACTTAGCTTTTAATTCTGAATTGGCTTTAAAGCTTTTACCAGTCTCGCTGGGACTTTTAATTTGCAGTTCTAAAGGAGTAATTTTTTTTATTTTTTTATTTAATAAATAACAAATTTCTTTAATTTTTCCTTTATTGTGAGTGCCTATCAGTATTTGCTCAATTTTTTTCATTTCTCTCTAGTAATCTTGTTTTAAAACCCTATATAGCAGTTATGGAAAAAGAGAACGATAATAATTTTCAAAGTAATGAGGAATCTTCAGAAAACACAGAATCTGAAACAGTAAATCAAACTGAAACTTCTGAATCATCAACTGAAGAGAAGCTAAAAGATACGCAAGATAAGTTATTAAGAGCTTTAGCTGAAACTGAAAATCAAAGACGAAGGTCTGAAAAAGAAACAAAAGAAGCTTTTGAATATGGTGGTTTTAACTTTGCAAGGGAAACACTTTCTGTACTTGATAACTTGCAAAGAGCTTATCAATCAATAAAAAATGATGAAAACTTAAAAACTAATAAAGATTTAAGTAAATTTTTAGAAAATATTCAAATTATAGAAAAAGATTTGATCACTATTTTTGAAAAAAATAATATTAAAAAAATTAAATGTCTTAATGAAAAATTTGATCCTAATAACCACCAAGCTATGTTGGAAATAGAAGATGAGAATGTTAGTCCTGGCACAGTCTTACAAGAAATTCAGCCAGGCTATTTTTACAAAGACAGATTACTAAGACCTTCATTTGTAGCTATAGCTAAAAAAAAAGACAGTAAAACCCAAGAAAAAGAGGAAAAAAAATAAGATTTTAAGTCTTGTAGAGAAATAAAAAGCACCCATATAACTAAAAACAAAGGAAAAATATAATGAGTAGAGTAATAGGTATTGATCTTGGAACCACAAATTCATGTGTTGCTATCATGGAAGGTTCGCAAGCAAAAGTTTTAGAAAATTCTGAAGGAGCAAGAACTACTCCCTCTATTGTTGCTTTTTTAGAAAACAGTGAAAAACTAGTAGGTCAGTCTGCAAAAAGACAAGCAGTTACCAATGCACAAGATACTATTTTTGCCGCAAAAAGATTAATTGGAAGATCTTTTGAGGATAACACTGTAAAAAAAGATATAAACAAAGTTCCCTATAAAATAATTAAATCTGAGAAAGGGGAAGCCTGGATTGAAGCAAAAGGTGAAAAATATTCTCCCGCACAAATTTCAGCTTTTGTTTTACAAAAAATGAAAGAGACGGCTGAGAAGTATTTAGGTCAAGCAGTTACACAAGCAGTTATAACTGTTCCAGCTTACTTTAATGATGCTCAAAGACAGGCTACAAAAGATGCTGGGAAAATTGCTGGTCTTGAGGTTTTAAGAATTATCAACGAACCTACAGCAGCTTCACTAGCTTATGGTTTAGATAAAAAAGGCGGGAAAAAAATTGCTGTGTACGATTTAGGAGGTGGTACATTTGATGTTTCTATTTTGGAAATAGGTGATGGAGTTTTTGAGGTAAAATCTACAAATGGTGATACCTTTTTAGGCGGTGAAGATTTTGACGATGAAATTGTTACTTACTTGATTGACGAATTTAAAAAAGATAATGGTATTGATTTAAGAGCAGACAAACTTGCCTTACAAAGATTAAAAGAGGCTGCTGAAAAAGCAAAAATTGAATTATCTTCAGCAACACAAACTGAGATTAATTTACCTTTTATTACAGCTGACAAAACAGGCCCTAAACACGTAAATTTAAAATTTACTAGAGCCAAATTGGAAGCGTTAGTTGAGAAGCTAGTAGAGAGAACGCTAGTTCCATGCAAGACTGCATTAAAAGACTCTGGTTTTTCTGCCGCCGAAATAAATGAGGTTGTTATGGTTGGTGGTATGACAAGAATGCCAAAAGTTATTGAGACAGTCAAAAATTTTTTTGGCAAAGAACCAAATAAAAGTGTTAATCCAGATGAAGTGGTTGCTATGGGTGCTGCTATACAAGCGGGTGTACTACAGGGTGATGTTAAAGATGTTTTACTGCTGGACGTAACTCCTTTATCTTTGGGTATTGAAACTTTAGGGGGTGTATCAACTAAATTAATTGAAAAAAATACAACTATTCCAACTAAAAAAAGCCAAGTTTTTTCTACAGCGGAAGATAACCAACCTGCTGTATCTATCAGAGTTTTACAAGGTGAAAGAGAAATGGCTAATGACAACAAAATGTTAGGAAACTTTGAGTTGATCGGCATTCCGCCAGCATCTAGAGGCACACCACAAATTGAAGTAACATTTGATATTGATGCAAATGGAATTGTAAGTGTGTCCGCAAAAGATAAAGGAACAGGTAAAGAGCAAAAAATACAAATTCAAGCATCAGGTGGCTTAACAGATGAAGAAATTCAAAAGATGGTTAAAGAAGCTGAAGCCAATAAAGAAGCTGACAAACAAAAAAGGGAGACGGTTGATGCAAGAAATCAGGCGGACAGTATTATTTTTTCAACCGAAAAAAGTTTAAAAGAGCATGGTGATAAAATCTCTGAAGATGAAAAAAAAGCTATTGAAGCAGGTGTCTCAGATTTAAGAAATGCACTTAAAGGAACTGACACAGAAGAGGTTAAAAAGAAAACTCAAGACTTGATACAGGTTTCTATGAAACTAGGCGAGGCTGTTTATAAAAGCCAACAAAAAGATGCACCTGGTAAACCCGGTGATCCAACTAGCAACTCTGGAGATCAAGAAGCTAAAAAAGAAGACAAAGAAAATGTAGTCGATGCTGATTTCGAAGACGTAAAAGACGACAAAGAAAAAAGCGCCTAATATATATTAAAAGAGGGAGTGACTTTTTGTGGCTAAGAGAGACTACTACGATGTCTTAGGAGTAAATAAATCCGCTTCTAAAGAAGAAATAAAAAAAGCTTACCGAACAACAGCATTTAAATTTCATCCAGATAAAAATCCAGGCGATAAAAAAGCGGAAGAAAAGTTTAAAGAAGCAAGTGAAGCTTATGGAGTGCTTTCGGACGAACAAAAAAAATCTAACTATGATCAATTTGGACACGCAGCTTTTCAAGGAGGAGGCGGTCAAGGATTTGGTGGTGGGTTCGATGCCTCTTCTTTTTCTGATATTTTTGAAGACTTTTTTGGAGACTTTACAGGAGGTTCAAGAGGATCCGGTAGGAGATCCTCTGGTCGCAGAGGAAATGACTTACGCTACGATGTAAGTATTAGTCTTGAAGAAGCTTATAAAGGTCTAGAAAAGAAAATAAATTATACTACTTATAAAAAATGTAGCACCTGTAAAGGTAATGGTGCGGAGCCTGGATCAAAACCAATAACTTGTGATTATTGCGGTGGCAGAGGTAAAATTAGATCTAGTCAAGGTTTCTTTACTGTTCAACAAACCTGCCCACAATGTAATGGTAACGGCGAGACAATTAGTAAAGTGTGCTCAAAATGTAGAGGTAATGGTAAAGTTCAGAGCGATGAAAATGTTTCTGTTAAAATTCCTAAAGGTGTTGATGACGGGACAAGAATAAGACTATCTGGAAAAGGTGAAGCAGGAATAAAAAGTGGTGGAAATGGAGACTTATATTTGTTTATTTCAATTCATAATCATAGTCTTTTTAAAAGATCAGAAGAAAACTTATTTTTTGAATTACCTATTACTTTTACAGATTCTGCTCTCGGAACTACTATAGAAATTCCTTGTATTGATGGCAGTAAAGTAAAAGTTAAAATTCCAGAAGGTACACAGTATGGAAAACAATTAAGATTAAAAGATAAAGGTATGCCAATATTAAGGAAAAATTCTTTCGGTGACTTATATATTAGAATTATTCCTGAGGTTCCTGTATCATTAAATAAAAAACAGAAAGAGCTTTTAGAAGAATTTAAAAAAATAGAAAATACTAAATTAAGTCCTTCTATTAAGACTTTTTTTGAAAAAGCTAAAAAGTTTTGGGGGTCTAATAAATGAAAAAAATTAATCTAGCAATCACTGGGTGTATGGGAAGAATGGGTCAACAACTCATTAAGTCTTCAAATAAAAATAAAAACTTTAAATTAGTCTCACTAACAGAAAATAAAACAATTAATAAAACAATTACAGGCATCAAACTCGGTCTAAATAACGTTGAAGCATTTAAAAAAGCAAATGTTATTATCGATTTCACTATCCCAAAATGCACTTTGGAAGTTTTAAAGATTGCATCAAAACTTAAAAAAAAAGTTGTGATTGGTACAACTGGTTTTAGTAAAAAAGAAGAGAATTCAATAAGAAAATTTTCAAAAAAAATTTCAATATTAAAAGCAGGCAATATGAGTCTTGGTGTTAATTTGTTAATGTATCTGACTGAAATTGCCTCTAAGTCTCTTGGGAGTGACTTTCTTAGTAAAGTTTATGAAGTACATCACAAACGTAAGATAGATTATCCATCCGGAACAGCTTTAATGTTGGGCAAAGGAATAGCCGATGGGAAAAATAAAAACTTATACAATTTAATGGGAAAAAAATATTTAAATAAAAAATCATTTCCTTTTTCGAATAAAATTAACTTTAACTCAATTCGTAAAGGAGAAGTGGTTGGTGAGCATGAGGTAAGATTTTCTAGTGGAAAAGAACTTATAAGATTAAATCACGAGTCTTTTGATAGAGCCCTTTATTCAGAGGGGGCTTTAACTGCTGCTAGATGGTTAATGAAAAAAAAACCTGGCCTGTACTCAATGCGTGATCTTTTAAACTTTAAGTGAATAACAAAGAAAAGGCTAAGATTATTTTAAGGACTCTTAATAAAATTTATCCTAGAGTTCCTATTCCTCTAAACTACAGAAATACCTTTACTTTATTAGTTTCGGTTTTACTTTCCGCACAATGTACAGATGTAAATGTGAACAATGTTACAAAAAATATTTTTCCAAAATATAATCAACCAAGACATTTCGTAACATTGGGTAGAAAAAAAATAGAAAGATTAATAAATAAAATTGGCATTTTTAGAGTAAAAGCAAAAAGTATTTACTACCTTTCAAAAATTTTAATCGAAAAACATAAAGGTAAGGTTCCTAGATCATATGAAGAATTAGAGGAATTACCTGGGGTTGGACACAAATCTGCAAGCGTGGTTATGTCTCAAGGTTTTGGATTTCCAGCATTTGCTGTAGATACACATATCCATAGATTGGCTCAAAGATGGGGTTTAACTAATGGAAAAAATGTTGTGCAAACTGAAATGGACCTAAAAAATATTTTTCCAAAGCAATATTGGAATAAACTTCATCTACAAATTATTTGGTATGGAAGAGAATATTGTAAAGCTAGAGAGTGTTACGGAATTACTTGTAAAATTTGTAAAAGTTGTTATCCAAATAGAAAAAAGCCAATAAAAACAAAAAAAGCTTAAATGAAAATAATTGGAATAGGTAATGCGATTGTAGATGTAATTTGCAAAGTAGATGATGAATTTCTTGTAAAAAATAATTTATCAAAGAGTAATATGAAACTAATAGATGAAGTAGAGTTTAAAAAATTATTAGGTAATCTTAAAATTGAAGAGACCGTTTCTGGTGGGTCCGTCGCAAACTCTATTGTTGGACTGTCTCAACTTGGTAACAAAGTTGGTTTTATTGGAAAAGTAAGTGATGATTATTTGGGTCAAAAATATGAACAAGGCCTTACAAAAGAAAAAGTTCAATATTTCTACAATAAGAAAAAGGAAAGTCTTCCTACAGGGACTTGTCTTATACTTATTACTCCTGACTCAGAGCGAACAATGTGTACTTTTCTGGGTACTGCTGGAAAAATAAATAAAGTGGATATAGACATTAAAGCTGTTAAAAATAGTGAGATTACATTTCTTGAGGGTTATTTGTGGGACGAGGGAGAACCTAAAGAAGCCTTTGCTGAAGCTATTAATCACTCCAATAAAAAAGCAATGTCGTTATCAGATAAGTTTTGCGTAGATCGTCATAAAAAAAGTTTTCTAGAATTGGTAAGAAATAAAATAGATATTATTTTTGCCAATGAACAAGAAATTTTAGAACTAATTGATGCTAAATCATTAGATGAAGTTATTTCATTTGGGAGAGAATTGAATAAAACTCTAGTTGTGACTAGATCTGACAAAGGAAGTATTGTAATCACTAAAAATGAAGTAGCTGAATGTGAAAGTCAGAAAAACTTAGAGATTATAGATCTCACAGGTGCAGGTGATTTATTTGCAGCTGGCTTTCTTCATGGAAATATAAATAAAATGTCTATTAAAGAAAGTTTACAAAAAGGAACGGAAATGGCTTCTAAAATAATTCAAAATATCGGGGCAAGACTTAAGTGATCTTTTTTCTTTTAAAACTTCCTTTACCTTTCTTTGGCTTAACAACTCTTTTGCGATATTTTTTTGTAAATAAATCTAAAGCTATTTTATTTCTTTTCTTCAAATTGAGTAACCTAATTTTGAATTTACAATGAAGTTTTCATCTTTTAAAACATCTAGTATTTTTTTTCTGAGTCTGTAAATGTGTGTTTCGACAGTGTGTGTATCTGCATCATCAGCATACTTCCAAATTTTTTTTAATATAACATTTTTTGACAGTGGCTTTTTTTCGTTAAATAATAATTCTATAAGTTGAACTTCCCTTTCTGTAATTAAGACAAATAAACTTCCTTTCTTAAGTTTTTTTTCATTTTTATCAAGTACAAAACCTTTGATAGCTATTGAAGAGTTTTCATTGAATTTATAGGTAGTGATTAAATTAATAACCTTACTTTTTAAATCTGCCAAACTTATAGGTAAATAATTTTTTTCATTATATTTACATTTTGTTAAAAAGCTTTGATTCTCTAATAACAAAATAGGTTTATTAAAAATATTATTTATTATGGTCAAAATATTTTCATCTTTACAAATTTTATTGTCTACAATAATTGCTGAAGATGAAGAAACTAATGCTTCAGAAATTTCGTTTTGATCAAAAAAAATCAATGAAAAACCCAATTCTTCTTTAATTTCATACAATGAATTGTTAAAGTTTTTTGTGCCAAAAATTAGTAAGTTAGTTTTCATTTTTTTATGAATATAAAATTAAAAAATAAATTTCTATATTTTAATAAGTATAAACTAAGATGCTCAATAGGTAAAAGCGGAATTACACCTGATAAAAAAGAAGGAGATCAAAAGACACCTAAAGGTATCTTCAAGTTTAAATCTATATTTTACAGAAAAGATAGAATCACCAATTTAAAGACTTTATTAAAAAAAATAATAATTAAAAAAAATATGGGTTGGTGTGATGATCCCAATTCAAAATATTATAATAAATTAATAAAATTCCCTTTTACAAAAAGAGCAGAAAAAATGTGGCTAAAAGATAAAATATACGACATATTAATAGTGATTAATTATAACCTAGAACCTGTGGTAAAAAAAAAAGGAAGTGCAATTTTTTTGCACATAGCTAATAAAAACTATGCGTCAACAAAAGGATGCGTTGCTGTTAATAAAAGAGACATGTTATTATTAGCTAGTAAAATTAATGATAAATCAAAACTAATCATAAGTTAAGTTCTTTTGCCAAAGATAGAGGATCCCACCCTAATAAAAGTAGTTTGATATTTTAAAGCTTCTTTAAAGTCACCTGACATTCCCATGCTCAACTCTTTTAAACCAAGTAATTTATTTAATTCCATCAAATTTTTAAAGTAAAAATTTTCTTTTCCATCATTTGGTGGAATAGCCATTAAACCAATAATATTTAATTTTAATTCTTTTGTGCAATAGTAAAAAAACTCATCTAGATTTTTTATATCAATTCCTGATTTTTGATATTCATTGCCAATATTCACTTGAATAAAATACGATAACTTTTTACTAATGTTGTTTTCATGTTTCGATAAAAGACTAGCGAGTTTTTGATTATCAACCGAATGAATATAATCAAATAATTTAACTGCTTCTTTAGCTTTGTTTGATTGTAGTTTTCCAATCATGTGTAATTTTATTAATGGCTTAGTTTTTTTTATTTCAGCCCATTTTGCCTGAGCTTCTTGAACTTTATTTTCTCCAAAATGGTTATGTCCATAATCAACCAAAGGTTTAATATGCGCATATGAGAATGTTTTACTTACTGCAATAATCTTTATATTGCTATTGTTAGCGAGAGATTTTATATTTTCAAAATTTTGGATTATTAAACTCATAAATGTTTATTATAAAGAATAATTATTATTTATATATAGAAAATATAAAAGATATTAATATTAACAATATTAGAAAAAATAGAAAAATTTCTATAGTGTATAGAAATCATGCAAATCCAGAAACTGTCAAAAATTTAATTATTTTTAAAAAACTGTGTTATTTAAAAGGTTTTAAATTATATATAGCTAACAATTATAAATTAGCTAAAGCATGTAAAGCTGACGGTTTATATTGTTCGAGTTTTAACAAGAAAAAATATTATAACGATAAGCTGGAAATAATTGGATCTGCCCATAATTTTAATGAAGTTTACCAAAAAATAAAACAAGGCTGTAAAACTATAATATTATCTAGACTTTTTGAAACTTCATATAAAAATAAAAAAAATCACCTTGGCGTAATTAAGTTTAATCTGATCACAAAAAACTACCCTGTCAAAATAGTTCCATTAGGTGGGATTAATGAATTTAATTTACTAAAATTAAACATGGTAAATTCAAAAAGCATGGCATCTTTGTCAGAGATAAAAAAAAAGCCGGTTATTGCTAACCGGCTTTTTTAATTTATTTATATACTTGTTCTTAGAAGTCCATAGCTACTGAAAATACAGTATTTTTGACGTCTAAGTTTTGAGTATATTGAGAGTTAGAATACTCATTCATTGCAAGAGCAAGTGTCATACCACCAACAGTGTAAGCTGCTTGAATTCCTGTAGCTTCCAATGTGTAGTTTTCCGTTGCTGCTGTTTGGTTGTCTGGGTTTGACTCTTCATTCTCGTAAGAAATTGATAAATCATCATTTACGTTAAACGCAATTGAGTATTTAGTATTTTCTACTGACTCAGTAAGGTCTGTTGATGGTATACCACCTTGTGCCATCGCGAAAGAAGCATAACTTCTAGAGTAACCTACTGATGTTGGTCCGAATGCGTAAGTTGCATAGATAGAACCTGATTCTGGATCTTGTGCTGTTGCACCAACAAGTTTTTTGTACTCAACATAGTCTGCACCTAATCCTAAACCATCTATAGGAGCTGCTGTCAATTGATAGTGAACTGCAGTTCTACCCATTGCTGATGTTTGTGCAAACGGAGCTGCTGTTGTATTGAACGCTGCTGTTGAAGCTGTAAAAGAACCTGCGTTTGCGGCACCTGCAGCTTTATAGTCATTTACTGACTCTGCTGAACCTGATGAAGGAGCATATGCTATCTTACCTACGATACCGTATGGTAGTAAGTCAGCTGGCATGTGATACTGCATAGTGTTCGCACCACTTAGATCAAATGAGTCAAACATACCTTCGTTGTATGATGTATCAGATGGTCTTGAAAGTACTGATTGAGATGCTGTGTTGTCAGTATCTAATCCACCTTCAGAAATGAATACTCCGAAAGTACCATAGCTAGTTTTTAAAGTTAACTGTCCATCGTCTTGTACGGTAGCACCGTCTATGTCTTGTTTATATGTCCAAGTACCGAAATCATTTTCGCCAGAAGCGCCAAGTGAAAATTCGTTTGTAACCCCTAAACCTTTTCCAACATTTGCTGCGCCAGACGTACCATCTGAACTTACGATAGAATACGAAGCTTTTGCTGAACCAGTAATTGATAATTCACCGGCTTGAGCAGCTGAAAAAGATAAAGTTGAAAGTACCACGATCATATATTTGATTATGTTTTTCATTGTTTTCCTTTATGTTTTTGTTTTATTATTATTAATATTAATAACTTGGCGTATTTATAGCTCAACACTTCGTTTTTTTGCCTTTATTAAAGTTCAAAACACATTTTTTTGCCTAATAGTGATAATTTTACAACACTAAAAATGCTTAATATACTTGTATTTTTTGAATAGAGTTCATAAATAGCTTGTTCATTAATTTTAATGTTTTAATCTTCCAATATACCCATGAATATAAAAAACCTCCAAATCCTATTTTTAATATTTTTTACTTTTATCTTAACTTCTTGTGGTGGTTTTAAGTATTCAGACGCACGTAAAAACCCAACCAAAGCATCTGAAAGAGCTAAAAAAAATGTTGAAGAAGGAAAAGGTGTAAAAATTCAAAATCTTGTAAAAAGACAAGGTAGAACTAATTATGAATTCAGTACATCTAATCCTTTGTGGAGAGCATCTCTTGAAGTTTTAGATTTTATGCCTCTTACATCAGTAAACTACTCTGGTGGAATAATAATTACTGATTGGTACAGTGATAACAATCAGAATGAATCTTTAAAAATTACTGTAAGATTTTTAGACAATAAAATTGGTGCTAATAGTTTAAAAATTATAGTTCACGAAAAAAAGTGTGCCTCTGCTAATAATTGTATTGTTAAAGAACTAAACTCATCTATTAGGGCTGAACTTAATGAAAGTATTTTAAAAAGAGCCTCGGTTCTTGAACAAGAGTTAAAAGCGAAAAAAAAATAAATCTTATTAGTATTGATGATGGAAAGATATAATTTTCATTCAATTGAAGAAAAGTGGCAAAAATTATTGGCCAAGGAAAAGCTTTATAAAAATAACGATAGCCCTAAATTTTATTGTCTTGAAATGTTCCCATACCCATCAGGAAAAATTCATATGGGGCATGTTAGGAATTATACAATAGGAGATGTGATAGCACGTTTTAAATATTTAAATGGTTATAACGTTCTTCACCCGATGGGTTGGGACGCCTTTGGGCTTCCTGCAGAAAACGCTGCGAAAGAGAACAATTTGCACCCTAAAGATTGGACTGAAAAAAATATTTCTCAAATGAAAACACAGCTTAAAATGCTTGGTCTTTCAATAGACTGGGACCGAGAAATATCGACTTGTGATGAGAACTACTACAAACATCAACAAAGATTATTTATTGAGTTTTTTAAAAAAGGATATGTTTCTAGAAAAGAAAACTATGTAAATTGGGATCCAGTAGAACGAACAGTATTAGCAAATGAGCAAGTTATAGATGGTAAGGGCTGGCGATCCGGTGCAGTAGTTCAAAGGAAAAAATTATCTCAATGGGTCTTTAATATTACTAAATTCTCAGATGAACTTTTAAATGATTTAGATTTATTAAAGAATTGGCCTGAGAAAGTTAAACTAATGCAGAAAAATTGGATAGGTAAATCTACAGGATGTGAAATTAATTTTGAGATCGAAAATAAAGAAAAAAATATTAAAATTTTTACTACAAGGCCAGATACGGTCTTTGGTGCTTCATTCTTAGCAGTCTCAATAGATCATCCAATCTGTCAACAGTTTGAGGGAGACAACAGATTTAAAAAATTTAAAGATGAATGCTTAAAAATAGGAACCACAGAAGAAGCTTTAGCTAGTGCTGAAAAAAATGGTTATCATACAGAGAATTACGCGTTACATCCTTTTATTAAAGGTAAAAAAATACCAATTTTTGTAGCAAATTTTGTTTTAATGGACTATGGAACTGGAGCAATTTTTGGATGTCCTGCACATGATCAAAGAGATTTAGATTTTGCTATAAAATATAATTTAGAAATTACTGAAGTTGTTACAGACGATAAAAATAAGCCTAAAGATTTTAGCAAAACAAAAGAAGCATATACTTTAAATGGAACTTTAGTAAATTCCGATTTTTTAAATGATTTAGATGTAGAAAATGCAAAAGTTAAAGTGATTGAGATTATTGAGAAAAAAAAAATAGGCCAAAAAAAAATTTCTTTTAGACTTAAAAATTGGGGAGTTTCTAGACAAAGATATTGGGGCTGCCCAATACCAATGATATATTTAGAAGATGGGAGTGTGGTGCCTGTAGAAAACGATGAATTGCCTGTAAGACTCCCTCGTGATGTTGACCTAAAAACTGGAGGCAACCCACTCGCTAATCATCCATCTTGGAAAAAAACTATCCAAAAAAAAACTGGTAAGCCTGCTATAAGAGAAACTGATACACTCGATACATTTGTAGACTCATCATGGTATTTTATGAGATTTTGCTCTCCAAAAAATACTAATGATCCGTTTGATGTTAATGAATTGAACTACTGGATGCCAGTTGATCAATATGTTGGAGGAGTTGAACATGCAATATTACACTTGCTTTATTCAAGATTTTTTATGCGTGCAATCCAAAAAAATAATACAGAAATTAAAACTAAAGAACCTTTTAAAGGTCTTTTTACTCAAGGAATGGTTTGTCATGAGACTTATAAAGATACCGATGGAAAATGGCTAAGTCCAGATGAGATAGAAAAAAACAATAAAGGAAATTTTGTAAAAATTTCTAATCGTTCCAATGTTGTTGTTGGACCATCTGAGTCAATGTCAAAGTCAAAAAAAAATGTTGTAGATCCTGAAAGTATGATCAAAACATATGGCGCTGACTCCGTTAGATGGTTTATTTTGTCAGACAGCCCCCCTGAAAAAGATGTACAATGGTCAAGCCAAGGGGTTAATGCAGCATATAAGTTCTTGCAAAAACTTTACAATCTAAATCATACAATTAACAATCGTAAAGATGTTTCGGATCACTATAACAAAGAATTTGAAGCTGAATTTAATAATTACATTTTAAAAATTAATGAACTGATAAATAATTTTCAATTAAATGTTGTAATTGCGAATGTTTACAGTCTTTATAATTTATTTAACTCAATGCTAGATAAAAATGTTAGCAACACATGTTTAAAAAAAAAATTATCAGATTTAATGAAAGTGCTTATTCCATTTGTGCCACATCTTGCACGTGAATGCTTAGAACAGTTGAACGCTAAAGAAGTCAACGTTTGGCCTAAGATCGATAGTGAATTAAGTGCAAATTTAAAAATAAAAATAGCCATACAAATAAATGGAAAAACAAAGGAAATAATTGAAGTTAAAAAAGATTTAGATGAAAAAAATGTTATAAATGAAAGTAAAAAAAGTAAAAAAATTAAGGAACAATTAGAAAAAAAAAAAGTTATAAAAATAATATTCGTAAAAAATAGAATTATTAATTATCTTACCAAATAAATAAATGAGAAAAAATATTAAAAATATATTAATACTTAGCTTACCGTTATTTATATTGGCATGCGGTTTCAAGCCAATTAATCAAATTAAAAATAAAGTAATTCATATACAAAATATCGATATAATTGGAGACCAAAGAATTGCTTACCTCTTAAAAAATAATTTACTTTTAATTTCAAACAGTAACTCAGAGAATAAATATAATTCTAAAATTAACATATTAAAGGAAAAAAATAATAAAATTAAAAATAAAAAAGGTAAAGTTACAAGATATAACTTGGCTATTTCCGTCAATCTAAAATTAATAAATATAAATAATAATAAAGAAATACAAAAATCATTTTCACGTAATGAAGATTTTGAAGTTGCAAAAATTCATTCTGATACAATTGGAAATGAAAAAAGTACAACTGAAAATTTAACACGACAACTAAGTGAAGATATAAGTAATTTCATAAATCTTTCAATGAGGATTTTGTGATATTAAAAAGTTACTTAGTTGAACAAAATATAGAAATCTTAAAAAGTTATAGAGCTACATTAATTTATGGGGAAAATAATGGAATTAAAAACGATATTAAAGAAGATATAAAAAACAAAAATAAAAACTTAGAGATACTTAATTTCTTTGAAAATGATTTATTAAAAAATGACTTATTATATGAAAATATAGCTAACCAATCCTTATTCGCTAAAAAAAAAATAATTTTTATACAAGAAGCGACAGATAAAATATTTAATCAATTTGAGGAATGTTCGCAGAAATATAATTCAGATAATCAAATTTATATTTTTGCAAATAATTTAGAAAAAAAATCTAAGATAAGACAATTATTTGAAAAAGATAAAAACTTGGCTATTTTTGCATGTTATGAAGATAATGAAAGAACTTTGATAAACTACATAAGTAAAGAATTAAAAGGCTTTAAAGGGTTAACAGGAGAAATAATAAATCTAATTATTGATAATTCTGGTATGGACAGAATAATTATTAAAAGAGAATTAGAAAAAATAAAATGTTTTTTTATAGAAAAAAAAATATCTAAAAATGAGGTATTCGAAATTTTAAACATTAAAAATAACAGTGATTTTAATCAAATAAGGGATAGCGCTCTAACAGGTCAAAAAGCTAGGACAAATAAACTTCTATCAGAAACTGAAATATCAAATGACGACGCTATTTTTTATTTAAATATTTTAAATTATAGAATTATGCGCTTGCACGAAATTATAGCAATCATCGGCAATAATAAAAATAATTCAGAAGAAATTTTGTCAACTATTAAGCCGCCAATTTTTTGGAAAGACAAGCCCATTATTATGCAGCAACTAAAAAAATGGGACAAGGAAAAAGTTAAAAAAACTTTACTTGAAATTGGAGAAGCGGAAATTTTAATGAAAAAAAATTATAATCTTAGAAATGATATTATTATAAGAAATTTGATTATTAACTTGACGAATAAAGCATCTAGTTCTTTTTAGTTAGCAAAGCTGATAGCAGCTCAAATTGGTTAAGATTTTCATACTCAATTGTTACTTTTCCAGAGTTATTTTTTCGATTTATAATTCTGTTCTTAAGTCCTAAATTCTCCTCAATTTTTCTTTGGATCAGTAATACATTTGGATCAGTACGTTGTTTTGGTTTTTTAGCATTTTTTTCTTTTTCTTTATCATTTTTTACCAAATTTTCGATAGATCTAGCACTAAGTTTTTCTTTGAGTATAGTATCAGCTAATTTTAGTGCATTGTGTCTTCCAACTAATGGTCTTACTTGACCAGCAGTAAGTTTTCCAGTGTCGACTAAACTTATTACTTCCTTAGGTAAGTTTAAAAGTCTAAGAGTGTTTACGATGTGACTTCGACTTTTTCCCATAAACTCAGATAGTTTATCTTGATCATAATTAAACTCTTTAATTAAACGATCGTATCCTTTTGCCTCCTCTATAGAGTTTAATTCTTCTCTCTGAATATTTTCAATTATGGCTAATTCTAATGACTGATTGTCTGAAAGGTTCAAAACAACAACCGGCACATCATGCAGACCGGCTCTTTGAGCTGCCAGCCATCTTCTTTCGCCAGCTATAATTTCATACTTAGAATTTTTACCTTTTCTAACTGCAATAGGTTGAATTAACCCATTTTTTTTTATAGACTGGGAAAGTTCTTCTATTTTCTTTTCATCAAAGAAATTTCTTGGTTGAAATTGATTTCGCTCCAAATCGCCTATAGATGCTGATAAATAAGACAAATCATTTTTAATATTTTCAGTTGATTCAGATGTCTGGTCCCCGAAAAGTGACATCAGTCCTCTACCGAGCCCTTTTTTATTTTTTTCTTCGACCATTATAAATTACATCCTTATTTGTTGTTTCATAAATTCTTCGGCAAGCTGTAAGTATGACTTACTTCCAAGACACCCTCTATCATAAATAATGCAGGGCACACCATGAGATGGTGCTTCAGATAATCTTACGTTTCTTGGAATAACAGTCTTATAAACTTTATCTTTAAAATACTTTCTTGCTTCTTCGTCAACTTGATTTGACAATTTATTTCTTTTATCAAACATGGTTAAAAGAATTCCTCTAATATTTAAATTTGGATTTAAATTTATTTTTATCCTTTCAATCGTTTTTACTAATTGAGATATACCTTCAAGCGCAAAAAATTCGGTTTGTAAAGGTACTAACAATTCATCTGCAACAACTAGAGACATAACTGTTAGAAGACTTAAGGAAGGTGGACAATCAATAAATATGTTTTCATATTGGGAAAATAAATCTTCATTTTGTCCCAACATTTCTTTTAATAAGAAAGCTCTCTTAGGATCATTGGCAGTTTCTACTTCTAACCCTGATAAATTGACATTTGACCCAATTAAATCAAGGTTTTTAACGCAACTTGATTGTATACAATTATTTGGGTTGTTTTGACCTATTATGATTTTATAAATATTCTTGTCATTGTCATTGTTAGACACTCCAAGTCCTGTCGTTGCATTCCCTTGTGGATCTAAATCTATAACAAGTATTTTTTTTCCAAGTTCAGCTAAAGCAGTGGCAAGATTTATTACTGTTGTAGTTTTGCCTACTCCAC
>JADHRF010000066.1 GCA_016777565.1 Pelagibacteraceae bacterium | reverse complement strand
CACCTTTAATTATTTGATCTTTATTATTACAATAAATAGATTTTGGTGTTTTAATTCCAGCTTCATTGAGACGTAAATATTGAAGAGATTTACTGACCTCTAGAGCAAGGGCATTTCCATTATTAATTATTCTTTTTTTATGATTTTTTAACCAATTTAAAATAGTTCCTGTAAACTCAGGAGCATAACGGTGTCCTCTTACATGAGAACTTGCACTCATTCTGTTATAAAAAATACCTTCTGGTGGATTTTTTCCTAGATCAATATTAGCTTTTTCTACATGCCAATCCTCGAACTCAACTCCTAAATTTTTTAGCTCAGCTTTAAGAGGTAAAGTCCATTCGTCATTTTCATGTATTATATGAGCTTTCATAATATTTGGATTTTATAAGTAAAATCTTAATTTACTTAGAAAAAGTTTTTAATTCTAGCACGTTTCCGTGAGGATCTTCTAAAAAGAAAGTTTCTTGCTCTTCTTCTCTACCTTTAAATCTTACATAAGGTTCGTCAAAGTACTTAATATTATTTGTTTTTAAATTTGTTTTAATCTTTTCAAATACTTCTTTATCTAGGTGTGCACCAAAGTGAGGGATAGAAACTGACCCCATATCGACAGCATGTCTTTCTTTTGGAAGTTTAGTATGAGTTTTATGAAGAGTTAATTCATTACCCCAAAAATCAACATCTACCCATTTTCCTTCTTCTTTATTACCAAGTTTGCAACCCAATATATTTTGATAGAAAGATGTTGCTACGTCTAAATCTCCGGCTGGAATAGCTAAATGGAAAGGTCTACTCATAGTATGATGTTTATATAAACAGATCTTTTAATTTATCAAGTAGTCATTATATACATACTAGAATGATTAATTATTTAAATTCCATAAAGGCAAGAGATCCAGCAGCAAAATCTATTTTAAGTGTTATTTTAACTTATCCAGGAGTTAAAGCTGTATTCTTTCATCAAATTGCTAATTTTTTTTATCTAGCAGGATTTGATCTGCTTGCGCGTATTATTTCTCAAGCTTCTAGATTTTTTACTGGTATTGAAATTCACCCAGGAGCAAAAATTGGAAAAAATTTATTTATTGATCATGGTATGGGTGTAGTAATTGGCGAAACTTCAGTTATAGGAGACAATGTAACTATTTACCACGCAGTAACGCTCGGTGGTATTTCTCCAAGTATAGATAGCGACACACAAAGAAATGAAAAAAGACATCCAACTATTGGTAATGATGTAGTTATTGGATCAGGTGCTCAAATCATTGGACCTGTTGTAGTTGGAAACTGCGCAAGGATAGCGGCCAATGCAGTTGTGGTTAATGATGTTGCAGAAAATACAACAATGGTCGGCGTTCCTGCAAAAGCAATAAGAGTAGGCAATAAAGGAAACTTTAGACCATATGGAGTTGATCAAAAAGTAAAAGATGAGCAATAAAGATTGGGATTCAAATTTAACTCCTGAGCAAAATTATATTTTAAGACAAGAAGGAACAGAGTCACCTGGCACCAGTCCCCTTAATAATGAAAAAAGAGAAGGTTCTTACCACTGTGTTGGTTGTGGTACAAAACTTTTTGAATCAAAAACAAAGTATGAGAGTGGTTCTGGTTGGCCTTCTTTTTACGACGCAATATCAGGTGTATTTGAAACTAAAACAGATGAGCATATTGGTTATCCAAGAACTGAATATCATTGTAAAAAATGTGGTGGTCATCACGGTCACATCTTTGAAGATGGACCAAAGCCTACTGGCAAAAGATATTGTAACAACGGAGCGTGTTTGATATTTAAAAAGAAACAATGATTAATCATCAAATAAATTAAGTGTCCTCTTCCAAATCAAATATTTTAGCACTATCAAAAAAATTTAATATTTTTAAAAAAATATATTTATTTTACAATATTTATATAAGAAACTATAAATTTTTATTTTCAGGAAGAAGCCAACTTGGTGAAGAAAAAAAATTACTAACTTTCTTTAAACAAAACTATAAAGGTAAATATGTTGACTTAGGCTGTTTTCATCCTACTAGACATAACAATACATTTGATTTTTATAAAAGAGGATGGAGAGGGATAAACATAGATTTAAATCCAATGACTATAGATTTATTTAATTTTATGAGACCTAAAGACACAAATGTATGTGCTGCAATTTCAAACAGTACACAAGCTAAAAAAATATATTTTTTAGGAGATTTATCGTCTCAAAATACCTTGGAAAAAAATCACACTAAATGGCTTAAATCTCATTTTGGGTATGATAAAAAAGAATTTTCTATCAAAAAAGTAAAAACACAAAAAATTGGAGATATTTTAGAAAAATATAAATTTTACAAAATAGACTTTATGAATATTGATGTTGAAGGCCACGAAATTAAAATATTGAAAACCTTAAATTTGAATAAATTTACAATTAGATATTTTTGTATTGAAATACTTACTTATGACAATTATTCAAAAGCAAATAAAAAAAAAATTATTAATTTTTTTAAAAAAAATAATTATAAATTAAAATATATTTCAGAAATAAACTATATTTTTCAAAAAAAGCTTCTTAAAAAAAAACATATTTAATTATTATCAAAATGACTAAATACTCAAATGTAGTTTTTATTCTTTGCATCATTAATGGATCTTTAATCCTACTGACAAGATAGTTTTTAATATATCTATATGTTGACTCGACAATAATTAAAGGAATTATAAGTCCTAATGCAAACCAAGTTAGACTAAATGTTTTTAAACCGTAATAACACGTGATGATTAGACTAAACCAAGATATTTTTGAGATAAACACAGTAAACAAGATCCCTGTTTTTTTTGAAAATGCAGATTGAGTTTTAATGAGAGAATAAGCTGTTAAAACACTAAAAAAAAAACCTAAAAATTTTAAAATCATGTACAATTATACTAATTGCTACCTACTAGACTTACAAATATAAAAGTTATTATGATCATCAAATTAGCAATAGCCTTTGGCGCTGGATTTATAAGCTTCTTATCACCTTGTGTGCTTCCGATTATTCCTGGTTATATTTCTTATATAACTGGAAAAAAACTAGATGAAATCGATCAAAATAGAAGAGTTGTTTTACTTAAAACTATAACTTTTTCTTTAGGTTTTTCTTTTATTTTTATAATACTTGGGATAGCGGCGTCTTTCATTGGCAATATACTAATATTTTTTGGAAAAGAATTAAGAATTGCAGCAGGAATTATTATTATTATTTTTTCTTTAAATTTATTAGGAGTCTTTAACTTTAATTTTCTAAATCAGGATAAAAGATTTAAAACAGGATCCTATAAAGATAATTATATATTTCCATTTGTGGTAGGGGCAGCTTTTGCTTTTGGATGGACACCTTGCATTGGTCCAGTACTTGGATCTATATTAGCTTTATCGGCTACTGAAACTACAATTTATAAAGGAGTTATTTTACTTTCATTTTATTCTTTAGGGCTCGCAATTCCTTTTATTTTATCTGGATACTTCATGACTATTTTTCTTCAGTCTAAAAAAGGATTTAGTAAATATTATGGTAGAGTAACTAAAGCTGGAGGATCAATACTTTTAATTACTGGTCTACTTATTTTGACTAATCAGATTCAAGTTATCAGTTATTATATCTTAACTACTTTTCCTTTCTTAACCTCTTTTGGTTAAACTTTTTAACCTTCTGGCTTAAAAATCAAGCAAAGACCGTTATTACAGAATCTCTTATTAGTTTTGCTAGGGCCGTCATTAAAAACATGCCCGTGGTGTACTCCACATTTTGCACAATGATACTCAGTTCTTGTCATGCCAAATGACTTATCTATTTTAGTTTTAAAAGCGCCAGGTAAAGCTTCTGAAAAAGAGGGCCAACCTGTTCCGCTATCAAATTTAGATGTAGATGCAAAAAGTTTATTTCCACAGTTCGCACAATGATAAAAACCATTTCTTTTTTCATTATTTATCTGACTTGAAAAAGGACGCTCTGTCCCTTCATTGAACATAATTTTTTTTTGTTCCTCAGTAAGATTTGGATTAAAAATTTTTTTAGTTGTTGCGAGTATAAGATTATAAGGTAAAAATAGAATTGAGACTGTAGATACACCTATAATCTTCAAAAACTTTCTTCTCATTAAATTTTTAAAAGTTTATCTAATTCACCATTTCTATTTGCTGCTTGGAGTTGATCGTTACCACCAACATAATGATCACCAATGAAAATTTGAGGAATGGTTCTTGCGCCATTAGTCCTCTGTAACATTTCTTTGGCTTTAGCAGCATCTTTCCAAATGTCAAATTCTTCGATCTCTACATTCTTACTCTTTAGTAGGGCTTTTGCAGCATTACAATATGGGCATGGATCACCAGAGTACATTGTTACTTTTTTCATATTTGTTTTATATCACTTAATCTGATTTTTTGTTTTATCTTTTCTCTTTGGTGTTTAAATTTTTTTCTATGTTTTATACTTGTTTTATGAGCCCTTTTTCTCCAAAGCCTAAAAGACGTTGGTTTTAAATTTTTTCTCATAATCTTAATTACATCTGATTCTGATTTTCCAGTTTTTTCTTTTATTTCTTCAAATGTAATTCGATCAGCCCAAGCAGCCCAAATAACCCAATTAACATCTTTTATATTAGGTTCTGGATTTTTAACCTTTGTTTGTGGAAATAGACTTTTTTTCTTCATATAAAAATATATAATTTATAAATGTTACCTGTAGATTTTATAATATTTTTACAAATTATTCTTTTTTTGTTTATAACACCTGGGCCACCAAGAGTAGTAATTGTATCTCATACTATTAATTATGGTTTAAAAAATTCAGTTTGGACTGCTTTTGGAGATATATCAGCTAATACTTGTCAGGGTATTTTAGTTGTTTTTGTTATTGGAACTTTTTTTAAAGATAATCCAGAAACTCTTAATTTTTTAAAGTGGGCTGGGGTTTTTTATATTATCTATTTAGCTTACGACACATACATAGCCAAAATTGGTAATATTAAATCAAAGGCACTTATAGCAAAATCAAAATTTTCTTTTTATAAGGATGGGTTTCTAGTTGCGGGTTTAAGCCCTAAAGCAATCATGTTTTTTGGAACAATTTTTTCTTCTTTTATAAATTTTTCTGGAAATTATTATGCTCAATTTATAATTTTAATGACTACTTATGTTGTCTTAGATTTTATTACACTTAT